>NZ_QJHA01000032.1:0-24850 GCF_006334525.1 Wolbachia endosymbiont of Leptopilina clavipes | reverse complement strand
AAAACTTAGTTTATATAGATGAGTCTGGCATTGATAACACTGAACCTATGGGTATTGCCAGAAAGGACAGCGGTTTTATGCCCTAAAATCTGGGAAGAAAACTCAACGAATTAGCATGGTTGCAGCCTTAAGTGGAAGAAAAATAATTGCTCCGTTAACCTTTGAAGACCACTGCAATATGGATATCTTTAATAAATGGTTTGAGCAGTTTCTGACACCGATTTTGGAACCTGGACAAACTGTTATCCTTGATAATGCTACTTTTCATAAGTCTAATAAGATTTGCTAAAGGAGTTGGCGCAGAAATTTTATATCTTCCTCCATATTCTCCAGATTTTAACAAAATTGAACATTATTGGTTTGCTATAAAAAACAGAACCAGGAAAAACATTCCTTTATTCAAATCTTTTCGTCATGCTGTCGATTCTTCTTTCTTATGACCTTTTTGGACTATTATGGGAAGGGCTATAATACTGAAAAAGCAGCTTAATGGTAGTGTATAAAAGGTATTTACTAGACGTTTTTCTATAATCTAATTAGCATCTAGAGGATTGACTTTATGAATATTGTCCTCTAAACTGCCGTTACCAAGATTCGAACTTGGGACCTCGTCATTACCAATGACGTACTCTACCACCTGAGCTACAACGGCAAGTTCACGTATTATGATAATGAATAACATGAAAAAAAATAAGGAAAAAGAAGAAGAGAGAAAAAGATTGGCAAAAGCTTTAAAGCAAAATATTCTAAAAAGAAAAAAACAGCAACAGAGTAGACAAGATGCCAGAACTCCCAGAAGTGGAAGTAATCTCTAACTTCTTATTTGATAAAATCAAAAATAAGAAAATAAGCAATGTGACAGTCAATAATTGTAATTTGCGTGTACCAATAACGAAGAATATTGATGATTTGCTAAAGGGCAAAGTTATAAATGATATCAAGCGTAGAGGTAAATATATAATCTCGAATATAGATGCTAGTATGGCTGTAATCATACACCTTGGCATGAGCGGAAAGCTTATATATGCTGAAGACAATCAAGCACAGAACAAACATGATCATGTGATATTCTTATTTTCTGACAACACTTCACTAATCTTTAATGACCCAAGAAGGTTTGGATTAGTGATTGTTTTAAACAGAGAGCAAGAACTAAATTTTTTTAATAACCTAGGAATAGAACCCCTCACAGATGAATTTGACGGACATTATTTACAGAAGTTGCTAAAGAACAGAAAAGCAAATATCAAATCAGTATTAATGAATAATAAGCTAATAGTTGGCGTAGGTAACATATATGCTTCTGAGAGCTTATTTAGAGCTCGCATATCACCACTTAGGCTAGCACAAGATTTAACATATATAGAGTGCGAAAAACTTGCTATCGAAATAAAAAATACTCTGAGTGATGCAATTGCTGTTGGTGGTTCAACACTGAAAGATTATGCACAACCATCTGGATCTGCTGGATACTTTCAAAATAACTTTTACGTATATGGTAAAGTGCAAAAACCTTGCAGAATCTGCAACAATATCATAACACTTATACGACAAAATGGTCGTAGCACTTATTTTTGCAATGCATGTCAGAATTAAATTTTATTTTTGAATATGACACTCTCACATGAAAAAGATCCTTTTGATTTGTTTTCAAAGTGGTATCAAGAAGTACTTAATTTTCCGTGTAAAGAGTCAACTGCAATGACGCTAGCAACGTGTAGCAAAGACTGCATTCCATCTGCAAGAGTGGTATTACTAAAGGAATATAGTAAAGAAGGTTTTGTGTTCTTTACTAACGTAAACAGTAGAAAAGGAAAAGAATTGACTGAGAATCCCAAAGCTGCACTCGTATTTCATTGGACAGAATTTTCTAGACAAGTACGAATTGAAGGAGAAGTTAGGCTTCTAAGCGGCAAAAAGGCTGACGAATATTTCTCCTCTCGAGCACGTGATAGTCAAATTAGCGCGTGGTGCTCAAAACAATCAAGAGTTCTGAAAAATTGGCAAGATTTTGAGCAGGCTATAGAATTGAAAGAGAAAGAATTTCACAATATACAAGTTTCTCGTCCTGACTTTTGGGTGGGATTTTGCGTAATCCCAAAGGTAATTGAATTTTGGCAAGAAGGTGAATATAGGAGACACACTAGATTTAGATATACTCTTGTTGAGAAAAGCAATTGGAAAGTGGAACAATTATATCCCTAACGTTAGAGAAAGCTACTCTGCAGATCAAAAATAAGGATTTATTGTCATAACAAGGAAAGTAACTTTTTATGGCTTAAAAACTTGTTGTATGTAACGTATTGTAATACTTACGCAAAATATTTTAGTGCATTCTCAAATATGAGCATTCCATCACCATATTTTGGCATAGCCACTCCTGAACGTTTACATTTTTCTTTTTCAAGAGGCCAGTTGTCCTGCTGAGTAAAAAATATTCCTCTCTCTGGGTGAGGCATTAAAGCTAAAACTCTACCACTTTTGTCTGACAAAGCTGCCAGGTCGTATATAGATCCGTTTGGATTGTAAGGAAATTGTAAATTTGCATAGTCACCATTTTCATCAACGTAACGCAGTGCAACGGAATTATTTTCAATCAATTGATTTAAAATATCTTGATCCATAAAAAACCTGCCTTCTCCATGAGCAACAGGAAGATATAGCTCACTCAGGCCCCGTAGCCAAACAGAACTACTCTGCGGATTAACTCTCACTCTAATCCAACGACATTGGTAATTACCTATATCATTAGAGGTTAAAGCTAGATTAGAGAATTCTGGAACTAATTTTACTAATATCTGGCAACCATTACATATCCCTATAATAAGCTTATCCTGAGATAAGAAATTTTGAAATTCGTCTAACAAGTTGTTTTTTATACGCAAAGCAAATGCATTACCAGCACCAGTATCATCACCATAGGAAAAACCTCCTGGAATTGCAAGTATATTGCTTAATTTCAGTTCACTTGGATTATCTATAATATCATTAATGTGAACGATTTTTACTTCAATATTATTAATACCAAGCTTTCTTCTGCATTCCATAAATGCAAATGCAGTTTCTTTTTCGCAATTTAAGCCATAACCAGATAGGATTGTAATTTTCATGAATCAAAAAACTCGAACTTTCTTTTTACAAAATTTGCTATTAAATTCAAAGCAAATAGCATTAACAATAAAGCTATAATTGCAATGGCAGCAAGCTCAATAAATGCAATTTCAGGACTACTTGACCATATGTATATTTGTACAGGTAAAACAGTTGCCGGATCGAAGAAGGATGTAGGTGTATCAGCAATAAATGCTACCATGCCTATCATAAGTAAAGGGGAAGATTCGCCTAAAATCCTTGCAATTGCAAGCACTGCACCATGTATTATCCGTGGCAACGCAATCGGTAAAGAGTGATCCAATATCACCTTGATGTGAGGTGCACCTAGCGCAAACGCTGCATCTTTTATTGCAATAGGAACGTTTGTAAAGGCATTTTTTGTTGCAATAATAATATTAGGCAGCATCATAAATGAAAGAGTCATCCCGCCAACAAGCGGTGAAGAACGGGGTAAACCAAATATGCCCAAGTAGAGAGTCAGTCCTACCACACCAAATATTATCGAAGGCACTGCAGCAAGGTTATTCATGCTAATTTCTACAATACTGGTTATTAGCCTATTTCTAGGCATAAATTCATAAAGACAGATACCTGACATAATTCCTATTGGCAATGCCAACGCTAAGCATACTATAATTGTCATTAACGAACCGATAAATGCCCCTAAAATCCCTGCATTCTCAGGCTCACGAGAATCAGACTTAAGAAACAGAGACTTATTAAAAAATTTTCTTACTCTTCCCTTCTCTTTTAACCAATCAAGTAATTTAGCATAATGATCATTCAAACATTTATTTTTATATAGTGAATTGATCACACTCGATGCGGTAAACCAAATCTCATATTCACCACTATTTTTTACTCTCTTAAGAAAAAACCTCTCTAGCTCCTTGTAAGAGTTGCGACTTAAAATTTCGTCACTGTCTTTAAAGTCAATTCCTTCAAACACTTTATGTAAAGAGTTATTGAGTAGGCTAATGGACTTATATCGTAAATCACTAGGATTATTAGTTAAAATAAGATCAGCATTTATTTCAACTGGCAATAAAATTTTCGTTACTGTTAAAGCGCTGTAAGAATTAACCAATATACTCAACAATATACACACAGGACAGCCAAGTGAGATAACTAGTGCCGCGAAAGAACAAAAGCGTAACGCTCTGTTCTTTTTATTTTTCCTTTTTATACGAGCATGTACACGCCTTGACTGAAGTAATTTAAGGAATTTTTTCTTTATACTCATTTACTTTTCTTTATATGAGGATTTAAAAAAACTTCCCCCTTTTTCCAGTGATTGACACTGAGATCTAGCAGGCTTTGCCTGCAAATAATTTTTATATTTTCCATGAAAGCACAAACCAAAAGGAGAATCTGGATCCCAGTTTCAAACATTGGGATGACACCACAGCGGTAGGCAAAGTACAGTTGTGCGTCACACATTGGGATAATAAGAGAGGGTTTTGAGATGATACAATTGATATCACTCCCTATTGTATCTACTTAGATTTTTTTTTAACATAAGTAGTACGTTCTTTGATCCTTGCAGCTTTCCCAAATAGCTTGCACAGGTAATATAATTTTGCTCTACGGACCTTTCCCTTTCTCATCACTTGTACTGAAATTAATGCAGGAGAGTAAACAAAAAATTGTGATACTATACTTTCTCCATGACTTACCTTTCTAACTGAAAAAGAAGAGTGTAATCCACGATTTCTTTTTGATATACATACGCCCTCAAATATCTGTATACGCTCACCCGTACTATCAACTACCTTAAAAGTGACCTTCAAATCATCGCCAGGACAAAAAGCTGGCATCTCTTTGGCTAACCTTTGTATTTGTTGTTCGTTAAATTTTTCAAGTAAGTTTGTCATTTATCATCTCCATTCAACAATTCAGGTCGACGTTCCTTTGTTCTAACATATGACTGTTCCCTTCTCCAATCACTTATTTTTCTGTGATTGCCAGACAACAGAACCTTAGGAACTTTGTACCTACTCCACTGCTCAGGCCTAGTATATTGAGGATATTCAAGCATACCACCACTATAACTAAAACTTTCTTCAGCAACGCTATCGAAATTATTTACTACACCTGGAAGAAGCCTAATACATGCATCAAGAACCACCATTGCAGCTGGCTCACCTCCAGAAAGTATATAATCTCCAATACTTAACTCATAAGGAGTATACACATCAATTACTCTTTGGTCAACACCTTCAAATCGACCACACAATATTGTTACATGAGGAATTTCTGTTAGCTCCTTTGCAATGCTCTGATTAAATTTTGTACCAGATGGAGTCATATAAATAAATCTAGTATTTTTATGAGCAGAAAGCACATTATCAACTGCATTGCCAATCACATCTGGGCGCATAACCATCCCCGCTCCACCTCCATATGGAACATCATCTATAGTTGAATGTTTATCTTTAGCAAAAGAACGAATATTTACTATTTCAAGATTCCATATTTTTTTTTCCAACGCTCTTCCAGCAAGAGAATAGTTCAAAAATCCAGGGAACATTTCTGGAAATATGGTTAATATTGTAACATTGAACGCCATTAAGGTTTATTTAAGTTATTTGGGACTATACTCTAAGAACAGTAAATTGATATGATACATAGTTAAATTAAATATGTCACTGAATAAAACGATATACGAAGGTAAAGCCAAAGTCATTATTGAAACTGAAGACTCATCAACTGTTATACAGTACTTTAAAGATGATGTTACAGCGTTCAACAAGAAAAAATATGAAATTATTGAGGGCAAAGGAATAATTAATAATCATGTTAGTGCTTTTATCATGGAAAAGCTTGAAGAAGCAGGAATTAGCACGCACTTTATAAACACTCTAAACGAAAGAGAACAGCTAGTCAAAAAACTCAAGATAATACCTCTTGAGATAGTGGTTAGAAACATTGCAGCTGGCAGCTTTTGCAAACGTTTTAATATCAAAGAAGGCGAGACACTTACATCTCCTATAATCGAGTTTTTTTACAAAAATGATGACCTAGCCGACCCAATGATGAATGAAAATCACATATTATATTTTGGTTGGTTATCCCATAAAGAAATGGAAGAAGTTAAAACTACAACTTTAAAGATCAACAAAATCTTAGTCGACCTATTTTCAAATGCAAATATATATTTAGTTGATCTCAAGTTAGAATTTGGCAAATTGATAAACAACAGCACTAAAATCATTTTAGCCGATGAAATCAGCCCTGATAATTGTAGGCTATGGGATAAAAATACGCATAAAAAGCTAGACAAAGATGTTTTCCGTTTAAATCTAGGAAACTTAAAGGAAGCATACTCAGAAGTTGCAAAAAGACTGTCAGTAAAGTTAGACTAACTAAATACTACTCTATCAAGTGGAGGGTTACATGCCTCATCAAGTTTTCCAATAATCTCAATTTTTTCTCCACGCTTTTGGAAATGGCTTTCCACATCCTTTATATTATCGGGATCTACAATCAGTACTATACCTATGCCGCAATTAAATGTTTTTAACATTTCTCTCTTTTCTATTTTGCCTTCTTCTTTCAGCCATAAAAATATATCTGGCCATTTCCAAGAATTAATATTTATGTCTACAAATAAATTTCCTGAGAGAATTCTTGGAATATTGTCTATTAACCCGCCACCTGTTATATGCGCAATGCCTTTTACCCTTGGCATAATAGGCAACAAAGAATCAACATATATCTTTGTTGGCTTAAGTAATATTTCACCCCAAGATTTATTATTCCATGGAGATATATCATTATAATTTATACCTAAGCTTTTAAAAATATGGCGCACCAAAGAAAATCCATTTGAGTGAATTCCATTTGATTCTAAACCAACTACACAGTCACCTGCTTTCATTATACTACAATTTGGAAGAATTTGCTTTCGATCAACAACACCAACCACAAACCCCGCAAGGTCATAGTGATTGTTACCATACATTCCAGGCATTTCTGCAGTTTCTCCACCAACTAATGCTATTTTAGATTCCTTGCACCCTTCTGCAATGCCCTGGATTACAGACAATAAAACGTTTTTGTTTAAAACGCCTGTTGCAAAGTAATCAAGGAAAAATAAAGGTGTTGCTCCTTGTGCAAGTAAATCATTTACACACATTGCAACTAAGTCTATACCTATAGTATCATGCTTATTCACCTCTTGAGCTATTAATAGTTTTGTGCCCACTCCATCAGTTGAGGAAACAAGTACTGGATGGTCGTATTTCTTACTCAGCGAAGAAAAGTCAAACAATGCAGAAAATGATCCTACTTCACTAATTACTTCTTCTCCTTTAGTCTTTTCAATAATAGGTTTAACTTTTTTTATTAGTTCATTATATAGTTTAAGGTCTATTCCAGATTTAGCATAAGTATTCATAACGCCTTCATAAATCTTATAATTATTAATACTACATTAATGCTTTGACACAAAAAGCGCAACGAAACTTTCTCTTAAATTGACTACTACATGCCTACCAATATAGGGTTAACTTAAATCATTTATACTTTTATCCAATGAATAAAAACATAATGTTAATAACAGAGTGCCTATCAGGACGAATTCTTCATGATTTTGCTAGTTCTATGCAAGGAATAGTGGGTGGATTGGAAGAGCTTGAAGAAAACAACCCTAATATGCAAAACGAAGCATTGTCATTGCTTAAAGAAAGCTCCGATGATTTAATATATAAATATAAAGTTATGAAGCAAGCGTATTCTCATTCATCAGATAATTGCAGCTTTGTTAAGACTAAATCCAATATAGAAAATTATTTATTAAAAAAAAAGTAAAGCTTCAGTGGAGAGTAAGTGAATGTCCTACAGAAAACTTAATTGAAAAAATAAATAAGATAATTTCCAATATGGTGATAACTATAATCAGTGCAGTGGCACAAATTGAATTAGTGTCTATTTTACTGACTAAAACAGAAGATAAAACACTACTCACTATAAAAGTAGTAAATGAACATAAATCAATAAGTACATTATTAGTGAGCAAATTAACAAAAAAAAATGATATTCGTTTGGATACAAAAGACATTATTATCTATATGACTTCTTTACTGTTAGAACAGTATAACACTAAAATCAATTGCACTTGTGAAAGTAATTCACTGAATATAGGCTTAACTATAACTTGAGATGGCTTCATATTTCATAAAAAGGAATCGATACTATAAATTTGAATCTTGGATAAGGAAAGGAAAAATTTTGTGGAGTAACCTAGACATAAAATCTGTAGTTAATTTGCAGGAAGTGTTAAATAAACCATACGCGTCAAGTTAAGGAAATATCGTGAAATATAGCAACATTTGAGATGGGCATTTTATTTGTTACATTTATTTTTTTAGGGAGTTCTTATCTAGAAGAAGATGATTTTTTCAGAAGAACCTATAAATTAATAACTTTATTACTTAATATATAAAATAGTTTTTTTTCGTTTCCTTTCTTCCTTATACCACTTTTCCTTAACTTGACGCGTATGGTTTATTTAACACTCCCTAATTTACCTCACAACTCATTTTAACATATATGAAAATAATGTTTAAAGAATTTTTTCCTGCTTTTTCCTGCAATAATGAATTATTATGAAGCTTGCATTTTCTGTCGCTTACTACTGGGATAGTTTGATAGTTGCAGTACATGTCTATCAATGATAAAATAAAGATCAGTTTATTTTGATACTATGATTAGGGTACTCTTTGTTGCACTATTATTTTTTTGTGGTGGTTATGCACTTGCAAAACAGGAACCAAGACCAATAGCTGGTGATAACCACATAAAGGTAATGAATTATAATCCACAGGCTATACATAAGTACACGGGCTTTTATGGTTATCAATCCAGCATATTGTTTGAGCCAGGGGAGGTAATAGAGAGTCTTTCAATGGGTGATGCAACCGGTTGGCAACTCCTTCCTCAAGGTAATAGATTATTTATTAAGCCTATAGATGATATTGCCGATACTAATGCAACTATAATTACCAATAAAAGAGTTTATTATTTCGAATTTCATGCTGAAGAAGCAAGCGGGCTAGATGATCCAAGGTTAGCATATGAAGTAAGGTTTCTTTATCCACTGTTCAACAGTGATGAAATTTATTCAACGAGTAACGGTGATATTCTAGAGCAAGCCAGTTATACCACTATCCCTGATATAAGTGATATTGAGGTTATAAAGAAAGGCTTGAATTTTAACTATTCCATCTCGCACGTTAAAGGCAGTCAATCAATAATACCAATTAAGGTTTTTGATGACGGAAAATTTACATATCTACAATTTAATAAAATAAACTCTGATTTCCCGGCAGTTTTTATGGTTGATTCTGCAGGATATGAGTCCTTGATAAATTTTCGTACAGTTGATGACTACCTGATAATTGAAAGAGTAAGCTCGGTATTTACCTTAAGAAACGGATCAAGTACAGTCTGCCTGTTTAATGAAAACATACCTTTCAAAAAAGGTAAGTGATTAAAGGCTATAGTATTCTTATAGGTGCAAAATTCTTTCTATGGTGCTTCGTAATTCCATGAAGGCCAATAGCGCTGAGGTGTTCTTTTGTTCCATATCCTTTATTTTTATACCAATTATATTGAGGATGTTTATTATGCAATTCTTCCATAAGCCGATCTCTTGTAACTTTTGCAACGATTGAAGCGGCTGCAATTGATATACTTAAACTATCACCATTCACTACAGACTTTGTTTGCCATTTCACTTCAAGTGGTTGGTTACCATCAACTAACACATAATCTAGTTCTAAATCTAAATTTACCAGCGCACGTTTCATTGAAAGCTTTGTTGCTTGCGAGATATTGTATGAGTCTATCTCCTCTACACTTGCCATTCCTATACCAAATTTTGCAACAGACGTTATTTTTTCGTATAGAACTTGCCTACACTTAGGGGTTAGCTTTTTTGAGTCGTTTATTCCATCAATAACCGTATCTCTATCAGTAAATATTACAGCTGCAGATATCACTGGACCGGCAAGCGGACCTCTTCCAACTTCATCTACTCCTGCTATAATTCCTGATAATGTATTTTCTAATGTGAAATCTGGATATTTCATAGTTCCTATAATAAGAAAGTTAAAGCAAAAATCGAACAAACGATAGAAATTATCCAAAATTTTATAACTATTGTATTTTCTGACCACCCTTTCTTTTCAAAGTGATGATGTATTGGTGTCATAAGGAAAATTCTTCTTCCTGCTCCATATCTAAATTTTGTATATTTAAAATATGATACCTGAATAATCACAGATAAAGTCTCTATTACAAAGATTATTCCAATAACGGCGAAAAGTATCTCTTTTTTAATTAGAACACTAGCGAGCCCTAAAGCTGCACCGATTGATAGGCTTCCAACATCACCCATAAATATTTTTGCTGGATGTGTGTTAAACCACAAGAAACTTAAAATAGCTCCTATAAATGCAATGCAGAATAAAGTAATGTTTACATCTGTCTGAGTGATGTATGCAACTAGTCCCAAAAAAGCAAAGGAAGTAATGGCTTGAGTTGCAGCAAGGCCATCTAGGCCATCTGTAAGATTCACAGCATTAGAAGAGCCGACAATTACAAATGCAGCAAACGGAAGATATAGATAGCCAAGGTCGATTGCTACTTCTCTAAATAGAGAAATTTTTGTAAAACCTTCAGCAGATTGTAGCTTAAGTATAAACATACAGACCAGAGTAACGACAAACTGAATAAGTATTTTGGTTTTTGCACTTAAACCTCGGTGGTGATTTGTCTTCAATTTTAAATAGTCATCAATAAATCCAAGTAGAGCAAAAAATAGAGTTATAAATACCAGCAATGAAATTTCTGGTGTTAATTGAGTCCAAAGCAGGATTGGTAATAAAGCAGAAGTTAGTATTATTATTCCACCCATAGGTGGTATATTCTTTTTTGTTATTAAATGACTTTCTGGTCCATATGATCTGATTGGTTGTCCATCTTTACTTATCTTTTTTAGAAGTTTTATAAAATAGGGAAAGAGAATAAACCCAAAAATAAATGAGATAAAAAACGTCTTTGTAGCTGAGATCACCTGCGTATTCAAAATTAACTAGATATTATACCAAAAGCTTTACCTAATCTCAATTTATACCTTTTTATCAGCTCATTTTATTTGGAGTAAATTTAGTTATTGATTAGTTATAGCAAAGTTTGCATGCTGATATTTAGTTAATGGTAAGAGGTGGCATATGTTAGATTATATTAAAAAGCTTTTGTGGGCTACTACAGTACCTGATAATGAGAGTAGAGTTAAAAATTCTTACACGCATATAGTAGAGAAACCTTCTTTTGGTGATGCAGCTTCAAAGTTGAGTAAGGAAGAAAGGTCAGAAGAGCATCTTGTTCTTCTAAAAGGTAAAGGCAATAGCTCTGGTACAACTGTAACAGAAGGATCGTCTAGTATTCAGAATGCAGTATCAGGCAAGAACAAGCGTGAATATATCAAATTAGACAGTGATGAAGAATGGGATAAATTCTTTGAGTTACAGAATGATCCAGACACTAATACTACAAACAAAGAACCTTTTTCTCCGAAGAAAGGAGAATCTCACTATCATGGTAAAGAGATTGTAGGCAAGATTGCTGACCAAATTAAGGCAGAGATATCGAAGGTATATACCATAGAGTCCATAATGATAAAAGAAGGCAAAAGGGAAGAGAATATTGTTTATCCTACCGTGAGAGTTGTGCTACATGCCAATAAAGAAGGAGTAGATATAGCTAAACTTCTAGGCGGTAGTATATGTAAAGAGTATGGTGTAAGAACAATTACATTTTGTCATCCTAATCAAGAAAAAAAGAGGGGGGCATCTTGCTATATTAATAATGATAGTGATAATGAGGAAAGAGTTTATGAAATAATTAGTGGGTTATATGAAATGACTTTAAAGTGGTATGTTGATGGAAGAGAATGCAAAGTTAAAGTTAACATTGATGGTAAGAATGGTGTAACTCTCCTTGAAGGCAACGGTGTTACTGCAGAGCAGTTGCGTGCAAATAAAGAAGTCAAAATAGGTAAGAGACGTGAGCCAAAATCTTTATATGAAGCGTTAGTACCGCAATTGCAACAAAAGAGCTCTGAATCAGTCAAGGTTTTACAGCAGCCTTCAACAGATGTAACAAATGTGACAACAACACCAACTTCTACTTCTCAGAGATGCTCTTGACTAAATAAATAAGAAAAAGCAAAAATAGTATAACTTGCTTACAAATGTAAGTATAGCTCTTCTTATAATAGTCCGAACGGAGGTAAAAACGTCTTTATAGCTATTATAAGCCAAGAGGCCAGCAGTATGTTATTATGACCTGTTCGGATTATTGTGAGAAGAGCTATAACTTGTACTTCTATGATGAATAACACAATATTACCAAGAAATTTCTATGAACGGCCAACTTTAACCGTAGCTGGGGAGCTGCTAGGAAAGACTCTGAAATTTTCTAATTTTAGTGGAATAATAACTGAAGTTGAAGCGTATATAGGAATGGATGACCCAGCTTGTCATGCAGCAAGAGGCTATACTAATCGAACCTCAGTAATGTTTGGTACGCCAGGGTTTTCGTACGTATATTTTATATATGGAATGTACTATTGTCTAAATATTGTAACAGAAGCAGAAGGATTCCCAGCAGCAGTGTTAATACGAGGATTAAAGCTCACTGAACCGCTTGAAGCAAATTTAGGCGGGCCAGGCATACTGTGCAAAAAATTAAACATTACAAAAGAACATAATAAACAAGACCTTACTATAAGTCATGAATTTTGTTTCTATGAATATCACCTCAAACCAGATTATGTGTGCACTCCAAGAATCGGAATTAGTAAAGGCAAGGAGAAATTTTGGCGATTTAAAAGTTGCGTTTTAGCAGAAATGCCTAAAATCACACTCAACAATAAATATAGACCTCCTGCATAAACTAGATAAAAAGGCAAATAGCCTTTTATGTTTACCAACAATAGACTTCTTGGATAACCTAAGGATATTTTTGATCTTCTATGGGGGAGTTGAACATTCCCTTTTTATAAAACTTTTGCATACTCCTATTTAACTTTAATAGCTCTTTATCTTTCTGAAATCTGGATGTTTTATCAATGCATCTTCTATTCAGCCGTTAGCAAGAACTTTCACTTATTCCATAGCTTTGCACTATATGGAAATATGTACGGTATTTACACAAATATTCGAGTGCTATTAATAAATATGCATTGTTTATTTGGTTTTCCTACTCTTGCCTTTTTCTTGGCCTCTTCCTCTATTAAAATTTCTATTATTTTTCCAATGTTTTTCTTTTTACTCCTCTTAGTCTTCGAAGCTTCTCTTCATCAAGTTTACTTACCTGCTCAAAATTTATACCTTCCCTAATATTGCTTCTACTACTTGTTTCTTAAGTTATCCAAGAAGTCTATTGTCTGTTCAGATACGAGGTAGCTGCTGCCATTTGAAATATTTTATTCACCTAAAATTACATTCTACCTATTTTAAAAGTAGTTTAAAAAAACTTTATAGACTGCATACAAAAGACCTAACATCTTTAGCAATGCCTTCATAAATCCTTACTAAATCCTCACTTAGTATTGAAGGATTTCCACAATCAGAAGCACTACATATTTGCGGATCTAGAGGAACTCTGCTCAAGAGTTTGACTCCCAGCTCTTCAGACATTTTTTTTGCACCACCTTTTCCAAATATGTGTATTTTTGAATTATCTTGAACAAAATAGCTCATATTTTCCACAATGCCGATAATTGGCACGCTGAGCTTTGTGAACATATCATAAATTTTTTGTGCATCGATTAAAGCAAGCTCCTGTGGAGTTGAAACTATTATTGCTCCAGTTAAACTAAAATTCTCCATCAGACTTAAATGTACATCGCCAGTGCCAGGCGGTGTATCAATGATTAAATATTCTATATCAGACCACCTTGTTCCCATTAGCAAATTGTAAAGTGCTTTTGTGATCATAGGTCCACGCCATATTACTGCGCGGTCCTTATCAATAAAATATCCAATTGAAATAGTATAGAGACCATGTTTCTCTATAGGCATTGCTTTACCACTCTGTATTTCTGGTTTTAATTTCTCAGTGCTCAACATTTTAGGAATCGAAGGACCATATATATCTGCATCAACTAGCGCAACTTTATGTTTTAATTCTGCTAACGAAAGAGCTAGATTTAGTGCAACTGTCGACTTACCCACACCTCCTTTACCAGAAGCAACGACAATTATATTTTTCACTCCTTCGATATGAAGTTTAGCTTTTTGTTGCCTAGCTTGTTTTTGACCAGTAGCAACTACAGTAACCTTTCCTACTCCCGGTATCGCCTTAACAGCTTGCTCACAATTTTTTCTTAATTCTTCATTTGGCTCAGTAACTTCAAGAGCAAAAGCAACATCTTTACCCTTAATAACAATTGAGGATACTACACCAACATTCTTACCACTTTTCTTCTCTATAACCTTTTTTAGGCTCTCTCTTACGATTTCCTCATTAACCTGTGTAAATTTTTTCCAGAACATATGATGAAATTTTTTCTATTGGTGTATACTAACATAGAATAATTAAACTGCACTGACTTTAAAGCGAGGTTACAAGAATATGCTAAATGATAACAACTTAACACAAGCACAACGAAATTTGCATTTTAAGTTGAAGAAGGTAATATCAAATGGTGAGGGAATTAGTAATATCTTGAAAGTAGCCTCAGAGAATGATTTACTAAAAGTTCTTACAATAGGATATACTACACGATTTCCAACAGATGGAGGATGCACTTTAATACTGCTTAGCCTAGCTATACATAGAGACAATAATGAATGTGTTAATTCTATTTAGAACAAGCTCAAAACAATGGTATACTACAAGATATTCTTACTACTGCAAATATTATAAACTATCAAAATGGTTTGATGTACACCCTTAACATCGCTTGGCTTTGCCATACATCATAATAAGGGAAGGTATATTAATGTTATTTTAACAAAAGCCCAAGAAAATAGTATATTACAAGATATTCTTGCTTCTAGAAATATTGTACAGTATTTAAATATTATAGCGTATACTTTAACGCCACTTAACTTTGCTATATATAAAGGCAATAACGAATGTATCACTATTTTAATACGAGTTCAAAATAGTGATACACTACGAAATATCCTTACTTCTAAAGATATTGTGCAGCTTCCAGGCGTGACGTATGTCATTAAACCATTTGCCTTTGCTATATATAAAGGTAATAATGAATGTATCAATTCTATTTTAATACGAGCTAAAAATAGTAGCATGCTACAAGATGCATTTACTGAAGTAAGTACTCTACTGTTTCCATATGGTAGATATACTTTGAATGCTTGTGAGCTAGCTGTAGTTGTTAATGAGAACAATGCTAGTATTAGGACTGCATTAGATAATGTATCTATTTCTTCTAGGTATGTTAGAGAAAATAGCAAAGTTACTTAATTTCTTAAGTAACTCTTTCTTGCAAGTACTACTTTTTTATGTATCTGTTCAGGCAATGGCGTTAACTTAAGAGAATAAATTAGCAAGCTCTCCTAAAGACATTATGGCGTTTAGGCTTATCTACTTTATTGCGGCTATACAATCTTCACGTTAACTTTAGTGCGTATTTTAAAAAGGGCTTGAAAGTTTTTGGTGCTAATAAGCACCTGATAAAGTTTCTGTCTCATTACACCAAATAAAACTGAAAAATTTAAACAATACTCAGCAATTTGATCTGGGTTCCAAGGCTCTTGTGCATCACACATATGAAGTATTGCACATTACCAAGTTTGCACAAAATTCTTATTTCTAAATTTATCCCAGAAAAATTCTCTAATTCTCCTTCTACTTTGAGTCGTTTATAGCACTCCTCTATGTGACACCTTAATAGATAAGCTTTACTGATATCTTCTTTATTGAAATAAAATAGAAACCAAAGGTCCTATTTTTCACAGTATTTTACTCCTTAACATCTTTCCTTAAGTTGACGCTATTGGGCTTTGTTGAATCGCTATCTACGATGGATAAAAGATAAAAATGTAGAATATCAATAGCTTATTATTCTAGCATTTATAGTAAGGACAGTCAGTAAATATCTAAATTTAAGTAAAAGAAGTTTTACTATCATTCACTAATCTAGCTAGAATTCAAGAATTTCAATGCTTTAGCTATTTTAAGTAGAATTAAATTTACTAGTACAAACAATAAATTACTATTCTTAAATTTGATCAGATTGATTGCAAAAAATAAGATTTTCAATAAGCTGCTTGTATAGTTAACCTTTCATAGATAGTGATGCAACAAAGCCCGCTGGAATCTAGTTCATATTATATATTTATCTGATAAGTTCCATGTATGTGTAATTTATTTAAATTGACTTCTTATCATATAATTAAATACATTATTGAAAATTAAAGGTAAGGTTATGGCAATGGAAATTTCAAATTGGCACGAATTATTGAGTTTAGTTAATGTTGACAAAGATTTAAGCAAAGATAACGTAATTGAAAAAATACAAAATGAGCTGAAAAGATATTCAAAGGAATATGAAGAGTGAGAAAAGTCTGGCTTTGATATAAATTATGTGTTTAAAGATGGTGAAAAAGTGACTCTTTTGCATTTAGCTGCTTCCTGTAACCTAGAAAATATAGTGAACGCTCTCATAGAAAAAGGTGCAAATGTTAATGAAAAAGGTGCAGGAGGAGAGACTCCTTTACATGAGACTACTCATCTTAAAAGTATAAACATAGCAAATGTTCTAATAAAAAAAGGTGCCGATGTTAATTCAGTAGATATGTTGGGAAATACTCCTTTACACTATCTTAATCGTTCAGCAATTAAGAAAGGGCAGATTGATGGTGGGGCAGCTACATTATTAGGTATAGCTCTTCTTATAATAGTCCGAACGGAGGTAAAAACGTCTTTATAGCTATTATAAGCCAAGAGGCCAGCAGTATGTTATTATGACCTGTTCGGATTATTGTGAGAAGAGCTATACTGCTATAGCAGTGGCACTTTTTGCAACTCGAACAGTGACAGCTGAGTTAATACCTATAGTTATAGCAGTGGCTGCAATTACAGCAGCAGCACTAACGGTTGGCAATGTAACATATAAACTGTTAAAGCCTAATACTAAAGTTGATGGAGTAGCAGTCTTAACAAATGTGCGTGAAGAAAGTGCTAGCATTACTTTATAATAAGGTTTCCTAGTGCTGAGATTCCAGATCAGATACTAAGTTGGTAAATACGAAAGCGCTTTACAATATTTTTGTGCGAAAGAAAGTGCCAGCTACTCGTATAATACCCATTTATTCTTGTAGTTGTCTTTTCCCGCCTACCTTATTTTACCACTCTGCTGAACAGATACAAATTCACTTTCTTACTTCACTCACTAAAATTTTAATATGGCGTTTCTTTCCTGCAGACAATTTTATGAATGACTGATCTTTGAAGCTCTCAGAATTTATTATATAGTTAACATCATTTATAGTATTATCATTAACTTTGCATCCATTGCCCTGTATTAAACGCTTTGCCGAACCTTTTGAAGGTTCAAAACCGGTGTCATGAAGCAAGTCTATCAGGAGTATGCCATTTACAACTTGTTCTCTTGTGATAGTGTAACCAGAAAGCAATGAACTGTCTTCATTTTCAAAAGCAGAGATTGCAGCAGATCGTGCAAGTTTCGCTTCTTTACAACCGTGACATATTTTTGTCACTTCTGTTGCCAAGACCTTTTTTGCTTCGTTTGTTTCTTGATCCTTCAAGGACTCTAGTTTTTTAATTTCATCAATTGATAAATCAGTGAAAAGTCTCAAAAAACGACCAACATCTTGATCATCAACATTGCGAAAATATTGCCAGTAGTCATAGGGCTTTAGCATGCTACCATCAAGCCATACTGCTCCACTTTCAGTTTTGCCCATCTTTTTTCCTTGTGCGTTTAATAAAAGAGGTGTGGTAAGACCAAACAGCTCAGGTAAATTTAACTTTTTGCCAAGTTCAATTCCGTTTACTATATTTCCCCATTGGTCTGACCCTCCAATCTGGAGACGACAGCCATACTTTTTATTCAACTCGACAAAATCATAGGCTTGTAACAACATGTAATTAAACTCGAGAAAGCTTAGATTTTGCTCCCTATCTAGCCTAATTTTCACACTATCAAAGCCTAACATGCGATTTACAGAAAAATGTGTCCCTATATCACGCAAAAAGTCTATATATTTTATGTTATCTAACCAATCTGCGTTGTTTACTATGATTGCACCAGTTTTTCCATAATCGAAAGATATCATCTTCTCGAGGGTTTTCTTTATACCAAGTATATTTTGATTGATATCTTCTATCGGCAAGACGCTTCTTGCTTTGTCTTTACCAGATGGGTCACCAATTTTTGTTGTGCCACCTCCAAGTAGAATTATTGGCTTATAACCGAATTTTTGTAGGTGACGGAGCATCATGATTTGAATGAGACTGCCAATATGCAAACTTGGTGCCGTACAATCAAACCCAATGTATGCAATTATATAATTATCTTGTGATAATAGCTGGTCTAACCTATCAATGTTTGTACATTGATATAGGTATCCTCTTTCTTGAATGAAGTTTAAAAACTCGGATTTATGTTTCATAATATGTTTTTTGTGTGTAAACGGTGTTGTTAACGATGGCGTCATTCCAGTGCTTGACGCTGGAATCCAGTTTATTATGAAATTTCATCAAAAATGTTGTATAGTGTGCTCGTTTATGATTAAGTTTTCTAGATTCCAGCGGGCTTTGTTGCATAGGTCAAATAAAAAGAACTGGCAGTTACTGACAAAATTCACTATAAGACAAGCATTTAACCTACTAAAGAAAAATATGCCACAAAAAATGAGAGTCAGTAACTGCCATGAATATAACAAATTTCTCCAAGAGAGGGGAAATATTTTTTATTACGTCAATGATGCCATAGAAAATTGGTACGAAAAAGGTCCAAAAATGGCTGGTGGCAACTATATTTATAGCGATAAGGTCGTGATTCTGGTTCACATAATAACTTATTTATTTAGAATAGGTCTGAGACAAACAGCGGGATTTATAGCAGGGTACCTTGAGCAAGTAAGGAAAAACTTGCAAGTTATTAGCTATTCCCAGGCCTCAAGAAGGCTTAAAAAAACTTAACATCAAAATTAATGATCGAAGACATGATAAAAATAATACAGAAGATATTGAGATTGCCATAGATAGTACTGATCTACAATAATATTCCAGGTCATAGCAAGGCAAATGGTACAGATAGAAAGTATCGCCGCTATGAGCAAACAAGAAAACTGCATGTAATGCTAGAGATAGGTAGCAAAAAAGTTATAGCAGCAAAATACAGTGGCGGAGTTTATTCTGACCACTATGGAGCATGTGATCTTATTGCAAGGATTGATGTTAAATATAATATAAGCACACTATATGCAGACAGGGCATATAATCGAAAGAAGTTATACAAACTGTGCGATGAGCTTGACATAAAGACAAGGATTCCTCCGCAAAATAATGCAGTAGAGCATCCAAAGTTGGATTATATGGATGAGAGAAATTCTACAATCAAGCTCATAAAGTCATATGATGAAGATGGTATGAAGAGGTGGAAAAAAGAGATAAATTATGGGAAGAGATCTTATATAGAAAGTTTTTTCTTGCGACTGAAGCAAACATTTGGTTTTAGTTTTAGAAACAAATCTGAGGTTAATCGTGAGAGAGAACTGCTACTCAAGTGTTATTTGCTTAACAAATTTACTGATATAGGCATGGCTAAATTTGAGATAGCTTCATGAATTTATTCCACGTTACCTATTATCCGAAGAGTGATGCAACAAAGCCCACTGGAATCCAGTTAAATTGGTCAGCATAAAAGTAATGTTGAAATATAACATTTTGATGATGATGAAGAAATGGATCCCAGTGTCAGCTACTCGAATGACAGAAGAAGAAAAAGCAAAATTTTGCCTTTTACCGCTAACCTATTATACTTACTTGATAAGTTCTATCGCTTGATTAAATGCATAAAATATTAGTAAGAAGTAACCATAAGTCCTTGATTGGAAAAATCAAGATTAATGGTTCAAAGAATGCCGTCTTGCCAATAATGGCGGCAAGCTTGTTCAGTAATTCTTCAATAACTTTGCATAACGTACCTGATTTAATTGACGTGCATTTGATGTCTGAGATGCTTAAGAGTCTTGGTGCAGAAGTAAATTTTATATGCAATAAAGACTATAAAGCAAATCATACTTTGGAAATTGACTGTAGCAATATCAATAACCATTTAATATCACATGAAATTGCAAGCAGACTGCGAGCATCTTTTTTAATGCTAGGTCCAATGCTCAGCAGATTTGGTAGAGTTTCAACAGTATTTCCTGGTGGATGTAATATTGGAAAACGTCCTGTTGACATTCATATCAAGGCACTTGAAGCAATGGGAGCTAAAATTGAAATTGATAGCTGTAATATAACTGCAACAACAAAGGGGAAATTGCAAGGCAAAGAAATAACATTTGAAAAAGTAAGTGTTGGCGCAACAGAAAACATAATCATGGCAGCAACACTTGCAGAAGGAGTAACAACAATAAACAATGCCGCAACGGAGCCGGAAGTTCTTGATTTAATAGAGTTTCTAAAAAAAATGGGTGCCAATATTGAAGTTAACAACACAAAAATCACAATAGAAGGCGTTGATGAATTAAACGGATGTGTCCACACAATCATACCAGATCGGATAGAGGCCGGTACTTATGCTTTGGCTGCTGTCATTACCGACGGCGAGCTAAAGTTAGAAGGAGTAAGTTTGTCTGATATAGAATGTATTGCAAATAAATTGAAGACTATAGGAGCCAGAGTTGAGTTACATGATGATGGTATTATTATTTCTAGAAAAAATGGCTCTATTAAATCTGCTCACGTTGCAACAAATCCATATCCCAACTTTCCCAGTGATATGCAACCACAACTAATGTCTGCTATGTCAATTGCAGGTGGAATATCAATCATTGAAGAGAACGTTTTTGAAAGTAGATTTGCACATGCAAATGAGCTAAGAAAATTAGGTGCTAATATCAGCATCGAAAAAAATAAAGCTACTATAAGTGGAATAAAGAGCTTATCTGGAGCTAATCTATATGCTAATGACTTAAGATCAACGGCAGCTTTGGTGCTTGCTTCTTTGGTGGCTAGAGGAGAAACTACAATAAACAACTCACATCATTTATGGAGAGGATATGAGGCAATGCACGAAAAACTCAATTCATGTGGAGCTGATATCTCTGTTTCATCTTGAGAATATATTATGAATGAGACAACTAAGCGAACTACAGTAAAAGAGATAGATAAAATTCTATACGAAGAACATAAGGTGTTAGATCATGGATTTGTTCGAGTAATTGATTATATGGGCTCTGATAGCGCCATAGTTCAAGCTGCTCGCGTTTCTTATGGAAAAGGAACGAAACAGATAAATCAAGATGAAGCGCTTATAAAATACTTGATGAGACATCATCATACAACTCCATTTGAAATGTGTGAAATTAAGTTTCACGTGAAACTTCCAATTTTTATTGCAAGACAGTGGATAAGACACAGAACTGCAAATGTGAATGAATATTCTGGAAGGTATTCGATACTTGATAATGAATTTTATATACCAGAACAGGTTGCAAAACAATCTGATAATAATAAACAAGGCAGCGGTGAAGCTTTTGACTCAAGTACTTCAAAAGAAATAATAGATTCTCTAATAAATGATTCTAATTTAGTATATTCTCATTATGAGAAATTTATTGAACAGGGCCTTGCAAGGGAAATTGCCCGAACTAATCTAACACTTAATTGCTATACTCAGTTTTATTGGAAAATAGATTTACATAACCTTTTTCACTTTTTAAGGCTTAGAGCTGATCAGCACGCCCAATATGAAATTAGAGTCTATGCAGAAGTTATGTTGGACATAGTGAAGAAATGGGTCCCGCTGGCCTATAATGCTTTTGTTGAATACTCGCTAAAATCAGCCTGCATTTCAAAAACTGGTCTTGAAATAATTCGCAAGCTAATAAAAGGAGAAAATGTTACGAGAGAAGAAAGTGGCATTGGTAAAAGAGAATGGAATGAGCTGATGTCTATACTTGGTAAATAATCTTGAAGATAAATATATAGTTGTTATTTACATAGCGTTTGCAGGATAGATGTACAAAACCCAAACCAGTCACAGCTGTACGAACATTTTGGTAATTTGCATAGCAGATGATGTCATTCCAGTGCTTGACACTGGAATCTAGTTTCACCTTATGATGGTGTTATTCAAGTAGCCTCTATCCAAGTGCCCCTTTGGTGTCATCAGAGTAGCTGACACTGGGATGGCTTTGTTGCATAGCACCTTAAGCAGTGATGGTTTACGACAAATTTATGTAATGATTTCAAATTTAGCCATACCAATACCAGTGAATTTGTTGAGCAAATAGCACTTAATTAGTAATTCTTTTTCACGATTTACTTCAGATTTATTCCTAAACAAATACTTGCTTCAACCTTGAGAAAAATCCTTCTATGTAAGATCTTTTCCCATAATTTACTTCTTTTTTCCATTCTTTCATGCCATCTTCACCGTATAATTTTATTAACCTAATAGCAGCATTCCTGTCAGACATATAATCTATTTTTGAATGTTCTGCTGCATCCTTTTTTGGTAGAACTTTTGTTTTTATATCGTATTTCTTACACAATTTATAAAGTTTTTGCCTATCGTATGCCCTATCTGCATATAATGCTTTTATTTTGTGCTGAAAATTAACTTCTTCAAGCAAATCGCAAGTGGTCAGAGTAGACGCCATTACTGTATCTTGCAGCTATAGCTTTTTTACTATTCACACTTAACATAACATGTAACTTTCTTACTTGCTCGTAGCTTCGGTACTTTCTATCTGCACTGTTTTCCTTACTGTGGCCAGGAGTGTTACTGTAAATTTGTGCTATCTATGATAATTTCAATATTTTCCATGTTGCTTTTATCAATCCTGCAATCATTTATCTTAATATTAAGTTTTTTTTGATGCTTGTGAATAGCTGCAAATCTCTTCCTATTTGTTGCACATACCCTTTTATAAACCCGACTGTTTGTCTTAAACCAATTCTAAAGAAACTGACGATTATATGCACTAAAATCACAACTTTATCACTATAAATATAGTTGCCGCCCTGCATTTTTGACAATTCTCGTACCAATTTTCTATGGCGTCATTGATATAACAAAAAATGCTTCCTCTTTCTTGGAGAAATTTGTTATATTCATTGCAGTTACTGACTCTCATTTTTTGTGGCATATTTTTTCTTCAACAGTTAAATGGCTATTTATAATGAATTTTGTCAGTAACTGCCAGTTCTTTTCACTTGAGCGATGCAACAAAGCCAACTGGGATCCAACTAAGTTGGTAAACACTTTACAACGTTTTTTGCACAAAAGGACTGGATTCTAGCGTCACGCGCTAGAATGACATCAACTTTTGAATTCCAGTTATGCAAGAAATCTATTCATTTGAAACTTGTTTGAGAAACGTAGCTATAAAAACCGCAGGTACCAGTTGTTTTTTATTAGCTAAAGTAAAGGTCAAATATCTGGAATTCTGGACATAAAATCCCCCTGTAAAAAAGATTAAAAAAAATGCAGCGCACATATGACAAAAATTAAGTATACACTGAAGAGGATACGCTACATTTTTTTATGAGTTTAATAAAAAAGGTCTGCAGACAAAGATAGATTTTTGAGCTCTAAAAATATCTATAATTGTAATTATAATTGGATTCAAAATACGCGGAAGTAATTTTTTGTGTCCGCTTAGCAGGGTGGCAAAATAAGATAGACAGATACATTTTTACATCAAAATGCTCCCCAAATGCATCAATTCTATTTTTTCATGTTGTTTCCATCAACTTGTTCAGAATTTGACTCCTTCACTGTAGAACTTGGCTTCATTTCTTTATCTGTAATAGTCTAGACTTGATCTGACAAGCAAACAAAGTAAGATAAAAATATAGACAAGTTTTAAAGGAGTGTCAGATATGAATACAACACAAGAAAAAATACTAAAACCAAAGTTGGGATTGCTAGAACTTGCAAAGCAATTAGGAAATGTATCACAGGCGTGTAAAGTAATGGGATATTCAAGGGATACATTTACCGCTTCAAAGAACTGTATGAAACAGGAGGAGAAGAGGCTTTACACGAGATAAGCAAAAGCAAGCCATTGTATGCAAATAGAGTGTCGGAGGATATAGAAAAAGCAGTAGTTGAAATAGCAATAGAGTTTCCAGCATACGGACAAGAAAGAGCAGCAAACGAACTGAAAAAGAGAGGAATTCTCATCTCTGCAAGTGGAATAAGATCAGTGTGGCAAAGAAACGATCTTGAAAATTTTAAAAAGAGGTTAAAGGCATTAGAAGCAAAAGTAGCTCAGGATGGTATCATTTTAACAGAAGAACAGATAACAGCTCTAGAAAAGGCTAAGGAAGAAAAAGAGGCCCATGGAGAAATTGAAACAGAGCATCCAGGATACTTAGGTAGCCAAGACAGTTATTATGTTGGTAATATCAAAGGTATTGGACGAATTTACCAGCAAACCTTTGTTGATACCTATTCCAGAGTTGCTTTTGCTAAGCTTTACAC
>NZ_QJHA01000008.1:0-33106 GCF_006334525.1 Wolbachia endosymbiont of Leptopilina clavipes | reverse complement strand
TACTGACTTTATCTAGATCTTTTATTGCTTCTTGCACTTTTAAAGAAAAGATTACAATCTTTGACTTCTTGCCAAGCTTTATTCCGTATATCTTCAATAGCCCTCTTATTGTTCCCATAATTTGCTCTCTGCAATACATTAACTGCCTTCTACTTCCGAGCGCTACCTTAACTTGACAAGACTCATCTGATTTTACTAATACCTCTTTATACAGCCCAGCTCTCATCATTTGTGCTATACCCCTTGCATCATTTTTATCGTTTTTATTGATTCTCGCAGACAATGCTGCTGCCATATGCCTCGCATCTACACAAATTACTGGTAATCCAAAGCTCCTTAACTCTTTGCACATCGATATTGACAATTGCCCACTTTCTATTCCTATGGATTCGTATTCTCTGCTTTGACTAAGCAGAAACTCAGCTATTGCACTGCTCTCACTTGCAACAACTTCTTCTTTAACAATTTTTCCTTTCTCATCAACGATACTAATAAAAGTTTCTTTGAGTGAGATATCTAACCCGCTATAATATTTCATGAGACTACTCCTACTGTAAAAGTTTAAATTATTTTTGAAGAACCAATTCATTGAATTTGTTACTTCGTGCTAAAATAATGGAGTATGTCTCTCCATCATTCAATCGCAATTACAGTATGTTGTTTATGGGTAAAATTATGCATTAAGCTAGAGTACGTTTGAGTAAGGTTGGAGAAAAAGCAAGGTCTTTGAGCAAGAAAATTTGATTTATGTTTTCTTAAGTTAAAGTTAACCTGATGAAGTTTGTATAATTTATTGTTGGAGTTTTTTTTGTTCTATTTTTACTGTAAGTTCAATCTGCTCTATCTTTGGTCTTTTTTTCTTAGTTTTGCGGCAAATCTAATATTTTTACTACTTAATGGAATAACTTGCAGAAAGTGGAGATATAATGCTAAGGCAGAGGAGCTCAGACAGTTATCTTAAACAATAAAGAAATACTAAAGGCAAAAGATACGCTTGCGTAGTTCGAAAGCTTTCTATAGGATAAGCCTCACCTGATTTACAAATAGAATTGTTATGTTAGATGTTTGCTATTTATTCTTAAGCTCATTTTAACAGCATTTTGCTTTTTTTAGTATGTAGGGGTTTTCTAGGAATTATCCTACTGAATTCTATGATATTATTTTTTGTAACATTGTTATACATATCATGATAATAAGAGTATTTATCCTTATTTTTGACCTGCAGGCTCAATCAAAAAATCAGTAAAAAACTCAAATATTTATTGGCAAATTACATAAAAATTATAGCGGCTTTTTAAATTTTTTCTACATTCAGCCAAATCACGCTTGTTAGCACATTATCAATTTAAATTATTAAAACTCGTTACACGGGGACTTTTTTGCTTGGTAAATTTTTTAATATTTGTAGCTAAAGTAATTTTCGAGAGGTGTTATGTAAGTAGCTGACACACAGCTGTACGAGCATTCATTTTTGAAAGTAAATTGCGTAGCAAATGGTGTCATCCGAGTAGCTGACACTGGGATCCATCTCTTAATACAGCCTCATCAAAAATGTTGTGTTTTAACATAAAATTAACTGCTTCTATGCTCATAAACTTAATATCCAATCAAATTTCCTGGATCCCAGTGTCAAGCACTGGGATGACAAGGGATGGACTACTCGAATAACACCTTTATGGTGGCTTAAGTCACAAGTTCGTGCAATGATGGCGCTCCTTAAAGAAGCACCATTTGCTAATGTTTTGAAGCTTTAATGCTTATTATGCGCATGTATTTGTTGTTGTATTCCATGTTTTACCATCAGGGCAAGCAGTTGCACCATTTTTACAAATCACACCACCTGGTACTATTTTTGAAACAACTACAGGTGCACCAAAAAACACAGCAGTAAATGCACCAAGTGCAAAAAGCGCTGGCCATGGCATTCTGCCAAATATTGCCAGCAAAGCTGCACCTATTATCACTATTGTAATCATAGGCCCGCCTATACCGTGAGTATAGCCTACTATTTTGCATATTGTATTGGTTGTTGCATCATCAGTAACAGCAGCAGCAAAAGCATTATCAAATGCAAAGGAAAGAATTAAAGCTACAAGTAGAAGAAAGTTTTTCATTATGCCTCCGTATTTAACGCTGGATTATCTATCATTTTGATTAAATTTAAGTAAACGGTGAGGATTTTTTGCTTAAAAGTATGCTTTATTTCATTTAGAATACTTTTCATAGTTTATTTATATTACAAGTGCTACAGAAATTTTATAGTATCGTTTATTGCCTTTATCGTGCTTTAATTGACACAATTTATAATGATGGAGTGGAGCATGCAGGGTATCTATCATTTTTAATCCTGTTATCAATATTTCCTTTTCTTATTGTTTTAATAGCCATGGCATCAACGTTCGCAAATTTCTTAGATCAATACAATGTCGGCTGGGCATTTATTATTGATAACATGCCACAGGATATTTTATCATCTTTGATGCCACGTATTAGGGAGATAATATCAGGCCCTCCGCAAAGCTTATTAACCTTGGCAATTGTAGGCGCTGTTTGGACTGCCTCATCGACAATTGAAGGATTTAGAACGATATTGAATAAGGCCTATAAAGTTCCGGTTTCATCGCCTTATATATGGAGAAGGGTGCTCAGTATATTACAATTTTTAGTAATTACGCTTGTTACAACTCTGACTATAGTATTTTTTACATTAGTGCCAATGTTAATTGATTTTTCTTACCAAGGGCTAAGTTATACTAGATATTTACTTATTGAGTTTGTGCTTTTTACTATAGTATCTTGGCTATATTTTACATTGCCAAACATAAAGCAAAACTTATCAGACGTATTTCCCGGATCTTGTGTGGCTGTTATTCTTTGGACGATCTCTGCTTCAGCTTTCAAGCAATATTTAAAAGCTTCCTTTGATCAACTGAATTTGATATATGGAAGTTTAGGTGGTGTGGTAGTATCGTTACTATTTTTTTATGTGCTAAGTTTGATTTTTATATATGGAGCAAAATTTAATTTTCAGCTAAAATATTTCAATGGATCTTGCTAAGGAGAAAGAAATGGGTAAGTTAGAAGGTAAAGTAGCTTTAATTACCGGGGCTTCAGGTGGAATAGGCTCTGCTGTTGCAAAAAGGTTTGTAAGAGAAGGTGCATGTGTGATTCTGATTTCAAGGTTTATCGATCACCTCAAGCCACTGTATAATGAAATTGAAGAGCTTAAAGAAGGCTATGTGAAACTAATTCAGCTTGATCTTTTAGACTTTGAAAACGTAGAAAAACTGGCAAATATGATAGAAAGCCCAAAATTATCAGAATCTGGCACACTTGATATACTGATTACATGCACTGAAATTTTATGTAAGTTGAGCCCTGTTCACGATTGTGAGCTTGAAGATCTACAGAAGGTAATGAATACAAATTTTACTGCCAGTTGGTACTTGCTAAAAAATTTGGGTCCTATACTAAAAAAGTCTAATGCTGGAAGAGCGATATTCATGACCTCAAAGATAACACTTTCTCCTTCCTCTTATCCATATTGGATGCCATATGCTGCAAGTAAAGTTGCACTAGAAGCAATGGTGAAGATATGTGCATCTGAGACAAAACATACGAATTTGTGCATAAATGCCGTGTATTCGGAAGAGCCTATCGATAGTGAAATGTATAAGCAAGCATTTCCGGGAAAAGATATATCTGAATTGGTGCCACCTGATAAACTGACAGACAAATTTGTGGAACTTGCTTCTGAAGATTGTAGCATATCAGGACAAATCTTACCACTTAGCAAATCTCCCGAGTAAATTACCATAGTATCTGCAAAGATACCGTTAAGCCCACAACTGTATGAACATTGTGATTTGAGTCCACTAGGAAGGATGTCATCCCAGTGCCTCTATGGTGTCATTCCAGTCTGGAATCTAGTCTTTATTGTGCGGCCACTTATTTAAAGTTAAGTTTTCTGGATCCCAGACTGGGATGACACCTCTGGGCACTGCCGTCATAAAGGAACCAGTGTCAGCTACTTGAATGACATCATTTGCTGTGCAATTTACCTTCAAAAATGAATGTTTGTACAGCTGTGTGTCAAGCACTGGAATCTGCCACGCAAATTGCAATGTTTGTACAGTTATGCGTCAAGCCTAAAAGTAGTTAGCTAATAGGTTTAATAAAAATTCACATATACAGGAAAGATTGGTAACATTACTTGAATAGAGATCGTTATTGTAATTATGCCAAAACGCACAGATATAGAATCTATATTAGTAATAGGAGCAGGCCCAATAGTTATAGGTCAGGCATGCGAGTTTGATTATTCTGGAACGCAAAGCTGTAAAGTATTAAAAAGTGAAGGTTATAAAGTCATTTTGGTTAACTCCAACCCCGCAACTATAATGACAGATCCTGAATTCTCTGATGCAACTTATATTGAGCCGGTACTACCTGAAATCATAGAAAAAATTATAATTAAGGAGAGGCCAGACGCAATATTACCAACAATGGGAGGGCAAACAGCACTTAATTGTGCAATAAAACTTGCAGATGATGGAGTGTTAGACAAATACAACGTAGAATTAATAGGGGTAAATAGAGAAGCAATAAAAAAAGCGGAAGATAGAGAATTATTTCGCCAATCCATGGATAAAATAGGGCTAAAATACCCCAAAAGTATCATTATAAAAAATCAAGAACAAATAAAAAAGGCTTCGGATTACATTGGATTACCAGCAATCATCCGTTCATCATTCACTCTTGGTGGCGCAGGTAGTGGCATAGCATACAATAAAGAGGAGTTTTTCAATATCACAGAAAGTGCTCTAAAAATTTCACCAATAAATGAAGTTCAGATAGATGAATCAATTATCGGCTGGAAGGAATATGAAATGGAAGTTATCCGTGACTGCAAGGATAACTGTATAATAGTGTGTTCAATAGAAAATGTTGATCCAATGGGAGTGCACACCGGAGATAGTATCACAGTTGCTCCTGCTTTGACTCTGCGTGATGCTGAATATCAACAAATGAGAAATGCATCTATAGCAGTGCTGAGGGAAATTGATGTTAGTGCCGGTGGTGCAAATGTTCAGTTTGCAGTGAATCCTAAAGGAGATGGAAGCCTCGTTGTAATTGAAATGAATCCAAGGGTTTCTCGCTCTTCTGCACTTGCCTCAAAAGCAACAGGCTATCCTATTGCAAAAGTTGTCACTAAACTTGCTATTGGCTATTCGCTCGATGAAATACGTAACGACTGTGCTCCAATAATACCAGCAGCATTCGAACCAGTGATTGATTATATCGTCACTAAAATTCCTCGATTTGAGTTTGAGAAATTTAAGGGGACAAATTGTGAATTATCAACCTCCATGAAATCAGTGGGAGAAGTGATGTCAATCGGCCGTACTTTTAATGAGTCACTGCAGAAAGCTTTTCGCTCACTTGAAACAGGGCTCATGGGACTTGATGAAGTGTTTTCTGAAGACACAGATATTAAATCTCAGTTAGTAAAATTGCTGCCAAACAGATTACTGATTGCTGCTGAAGCAATGCGCCACGGAATTAGCATAGAAGAAATAAATTCGATTACAGGTTATGATTTATGGTTTTTGCAAAATATACAGCAAATTATATTAGCTGAACAAAAAATCAAGGAAAACGGCCTTCCTGAAACTGCATATGAAATATTAGAGCTGAAAAAAATGGGCTTCTCAGATGCAAGGCTCGCAAAGTTAAGTAATAGACCTACCTCTGTCATCCCAGCTGGGATCCAAGAAAAAAATAGGTGGATTCCAGTGTCACGCACTGGAATGACATCAGAGCAAATTGAAGCAATGAGGAAAAAATTTGGTGTTAATCCAGTTTATAAACGTGTAGATACCTGTGCAGCTGAATTTGAATCGAGCACTGCTTATATGTATGGATGTTATGAGGGAGACATTACAAACAGGACAGAATGCGAAGCGGACATTTCTGACCGAGAAAAGGTTGTCATTTTAGGAAGTGGTCCAAATCGCATTGGTCAAGGTATTGAGTTTGATTATGCATGCGTTCATGCAGTTTCTGCCACCAAAGAAATGGGATACGAAACAATAATGATTAACTGCAATCCCGAAACCGTTTCAACTGATTATGATACCGCTGATCGTTTATATTTTGCACCACTCATTGCAGAGGATGTGCTTGAAATACTAAGTAAAGAGCAAGAAAATGGCACACTAGTTGGTGTAATAGTTCAAATAGGTGGTCAAACGCCTTTAAAATTAGCCAAAGTGCTGAACGAAAGAGGTTTTAATATCTTGGGTACATCTTTTGATTCTATTGACCTTGCAGAAGATCGCATGAGATTTAAAAATCTTGCTTTGCAACTTAATTTAAAACAACCTGAAAATTCTATCTGTCATTCAGTGGAAGAAGCGTTAATCAACGCAGAAAAGGTGGGGTTTCCATTAGTAGTGAGGCCATCCTATGTCCTTGGTGGTCAGTCTATGTCAATTTTGCATGATATTGATAGCTTCAAAGAGTACGTCCTGAATCACACTAAAATCTTTGAGCATGGTTCGCTGCTTCTTGATAAATTTTTAGTCAATGCAGTTGAGGTTGACGTTGATGCTGTATGTGATGGGGAAAGAGTTTTCATTGCAGCGGTTATGGAGCATATTGAAGAAGCTGGTATCCACTCTGGCGATTCAACATGTTCAATACCGACAAATACATTGAGTGACGAAGTAATAAAAGAGATCGAGCTCCAAACTGAGAGAATAGCATTAGCATTAAAAGTGAAAGGTCTGATAAACATTCAGTTTGCTGTTCAAGAGAGTGATGTATACATACTTGAAGTGAATTTAAGGGCTAGCCGTACAGTTCCTTTTATTTCCAAGGTAATCAATATTCCTATTGCAAAGCTTGCCACTCAGGTTATTTTGGGTAAAAAATTGAATCAGGAAAACAAGCCTTTCAATCATTTTGCAGTTAAAGCTGCTGTTTTTCCATTTACGCGTTTTTCGGGAATTGACACTTTACTTGGTCCTGAAATGAAATCAACAGGAGAAGTGATGGGAATTGACTTATCTTTCGGAGCTGCACTTGCAAAAGTGCACATGGCTGCAGGATACAAGTTACCAACAGAAGGAACAGCTCTGGTTTCAGTAAAAGATGATGATAAAGAGTATATATTGCCTGTTGTACGAATGTTGAAAGAACTGAGTTTTGAAATATATGCCACCAAAGGCACAGCTTTGCATCTGAACAATAACGGCATTGCTGCAAAAGCTGTAAATAAAGTGAGAGAAGGCAGACCCCACATAGTTGATATGCTCAAAGATGGAAAAATAAACCTAGTGATCAATACCTCAAAAGGTGTAAAGTCAGTCTCAGATAGCAAAGATATCAGGAGAACTGCTATTTTGCAAAATATAGCTTATAGCACCACAGCTTCTGGGAGTAAAGCGTTAGCGCTTGCAATTCAATATGTAAAGAATAGCAAATTGGAAGTGAAATCATTACAGCAGATACAAAATATTTAAATATCAAGACTATAATAAATTATTACTTATTTCAAAATGAGGATCGTGTAAGCTAAGGAGAGAGAAATTTAATTAAAGGATTTTTGTGTCAGTATCAATATATAACTGCCTTGAGCGTTTGTTGAAAGGCTTTGTACTAATTTTCTTGATTCAAACAATATGCTAGACTTTAACTTAAAAATCTTTGTAAGTGATCACGACTGAAAGGTGTTTTCATGCATTTTTTACCTGAGTGCAATAAGTGTAATTCATTGAGTTTCCAAATTGATAATGAAGAAAAGCATTACTCGTCTAATAAAAGCAATTCAATACTCCTGTGAAGGAATAAAATCAGCTTTTGTATCAGAAGTTGCGTTCAGACAGGAGTTACTGCTTTTTATAATATGTGTTTCAACTTTGTTTGTTTTAGATGTAAGTAATTTAGAACGTGCAGTAATGGTAAGTAGCCTATTTTTGGTGTTAATTGTAGAAATTATTAACACTGCTTTTGAAACAATAATTGAGCGTATTTCCAGTGAACAACATATACTTTCAAAAAAAGTGAAAGATCTAGGTAGTGCAGCAGTTTTTCTCTCATTAATTAACTTCTTGATAACATGGATGATAATATTGATATGAATGTTGTTAAGATATATTTTCAAATTCACCGATTAAGACTTGCATGTCTTGTGGTAAATCAGAAACAAATTCTATATATTCTTTACTTTTTGGATGATATAAGCCTAGCGTGTGAGCATGTAGTGCCTGTCTATTGAAATTACGGATAAAGTCAGAGTTTTTAGCATGTTTTTCACTTTTACTACTATTTTTTCCGTAAACTTGATCACCAACTACAGAATGTCCTATGTGGCTCATGTGTACTCGAATTTGGTGTGTTCTGCCTGTCTCTAAAGTACATTTAACCAGGCTTGCTTGCCCTATAATTTTCTTCACTGAATAATGAGTGATTGCTAATTTACCTGCTGTTTTTGTGACACACATCATTTCTTTATTACTGCGTTTTGGAGCAATATGGGTTTTTACTGTTCCTTGCAGATTAGGTAATGCTCCCCAAATTACTGCTAAGTATTCCCGTTTTATTTTACGATTTGATAGCAGTTCAGACAAGAAGCTGTGGGATTGTTCATTTTTTGCAATTACCATGAGTCCACTAGTATCTTTATCAAGCCTGTGAACAATTCCTGGTATTGTATTTATATATGGAATTTTGCCAAGGTGAGCGATCACTGCATTCAGGAGTGTATTATTGTTTGTTCCAGCACCTGGGTGTACTGTTAATCTACTTTGTTTACTCAGAACTATAATGTCCCCATCTTCGTAGATGATATCAAGCTTTATATTATAGTTAGGTTCAATTGATGTGGATATGTCAGGTTGAACGAGATGTACTATATACTCTTCACCTGGTTTTACTATGTGGTCATTATTAATTATCGGCGTGCCAAGTAATGTTACCCGCTCATCTTGTATCAATCTTTGTGCTTTACTGCGTGATATGTTACACTTTTTAGCTATGTAAATATCTAGCCTTAATTTTTTTTCGTCACTATTAACATTTAAGGTTATATCTATGGTCACTACCCTGCGCAAGCTACTTTGAATGCTGCATGAACATCTGGATTCACAAAATCAACTTTTGTACTAGGTTGAATTTGAAGGCCGTCTTGTTTTTTAATATGGCAAATTGTTTGAGAGCCATCTTTCCAGTAAATTATTATTTTATTATCAAAATCCCGTAGCGTTAACTCCCTCTTTTCTTCTTTTTTATCTTTTTCTTCTAGCTTAATAGACTCTAATAAATAATATAGAAAGTCACTTGCTTTACCGTTAACTTTTTTTCTCCATTCATCCATTTTTTCTTGTTCAGATAATTCTTTTTCCAATTTTGCATTTTCTTGCTCCAGCTCTTTCATCCTTTTTTTTGATTTTAATAATCTATGTTTTTCTATTGCTTTTTTCTCTTCATCTCGCTGTTTTTCAAGAGAAGTAGCAGTAATACTGCCTTCACTGCTATTAGGTTCATTTGATTGAGTCTGTTTATTCTTTAATTCTGCTAGCTCATCTTTTACTTTTTTTAGTTCTTCTTCTAATTCGTTCTTTATCTTTTCCGCTTCTTCTTTTTGTTTTTCCAATGTATCTATGAACTCACGATCATCGCTAATTGTTCTTTCTCCAGATTGAAAAAAGCCAACTAATCTGCTTGGTTCAAATCGCTCAACCTTATCTTCAGCGATTTTAATAGTATTCTCTAAACTAGAAAAAATGCTTTCAATTTTTAGTGAATTTGTTCTTTTTGCCAGCTCTTTAGCTTCGCTTAAAATGACCATCATTTCCTTACGCAACTTATCTAAATCTTTTTTGATGTCTCCTCTAATTCCTTGTAGATGAACAAGTGTTTCTTGAATTTCATCATTTGCAGGTTTTAGAAGTTTGCTATCAAGTAGATCTTTAGCTTCATCTAAGCGCTTATCAAATGAGTCAACAATTTTATCTGTAAAATTAGTCAAGTGCTTATCTAGTAATTTTATTAATCGAGATATTGGATCATTTTCTTCCTCATCTTTTGTCTTTTTTTCCATTACCGATACAAAACCACCTCTTCTGCATGGAAAGAGAATATCTAAATTATTAAATTTTTTAACAATATTATGATTATTGTTTATCTTATTGGTTTTTAGCTTGCTGAATGTTATACATATTCCAACGATAGCAATGATACTAGCCAGTACAACTGGAACCCATTCCAAAGCCTGAATATTGGCAAAGCTCAATCTATTTTGTATTAACGCACCAACTATAATTACAGCACTAATTACATATGGTATGGTAAGAAAAATGGCCTTATTTTTATTCTCTTGTATTTGATTATCTAATATTTTTTTCTGATTTTCAGAAATTGGCAAAACTATTGAAAAGTTTGCTTTTTTGGAATCTATAAGACTTAAATTTGGTTTTATCTCTATTTTCAGAGCATTTTCAGCGATTTCACTCATCTCGTTGTCTTTGCCACCTCTAATTTTATTATTTATTAATTCCTCTATCAACTTTTCTCCTTCTTTTATCTCCTGCTTATGCATATATCTCATAGCAGAAGAGGCTACAAAAGTTGTTAAAAGAATAATAGAAACCAAAGTGTAAATTGGCATGAATGTTGGGTTAAAAATATCTGTAATAAACCTTAGATCATTATGGGTTATTATTATTGCAGCTACATAAGCCAAAGAAAATTGAAGCCAAATATTTACAATCGCTATGGGTAGAGTGTTACTTACAGAATATTTCTTTGTTGCACGCCATAACCTAGGAAAAAAACCAATAGCATCATCTATTTTGGCAAAATTATGATCTACTTTAACATTGAAAGGATTTGTTGTATCTAAAGGCATAAATTTCCTTGCATCCTAATTAAGTAATTATATATAAATGATACTTTAAAAACAAGTTTTTGGCTTATGCCAAGGACGATTAGAACGGACTTTCTAACCTTATGCCACTATTTGCTAGCCAAACAGAGTGTGTGCCATATGCCTCTAAGTCAGAGTATTTGATGATTTTAGTATTGCAAGCTGGATAGTTAACTTGCTTAACTGAATTACTAGATCGACATTGTTACAATTTTCTAAAATATCTTCTCTTTTATGAGCTAGCAACACTGACTTATTATTTCCTTTATTATATGTACAGTCATAATCATTACATTTTAGCCTTTTGTTTGAATTACTGAATTTAGTATGATTCACAATTTGATTCTGCCAGTTTTGCTTTGCCCACGTTTTGACAACAAAATTTCTGTTTTTTCTAGTAAGGGAATATAGTAAATTGTCATCTTCTTTTACAGCAAGATTATCAGCACTGACTAGAATGTCAGGAGTTGTATACATAGCGCTAGAGAAAATACCTAGCACAATAAAGAAAATTCCAAAGAAACGCCAATTCCTTTCCCACAAGCATAACCATAATAGCCCAAGCGTTATTATAATAATTAATGAGGCAGGAAAAGTGCGAATAGGAATAACCAAATACTGAAGACTGGCAATTGCGTTTGTTATATATAAAACGCTGTCAATTGGGCGTTCCATGAGAGGCGTTATAATCTACTGAGTACCTAAAGGAATCAATAAACATAGATTATTCCAAGTGGAATAATAATGAGTGTAACTATTGGTATAGCAATCAAATTTGTGATAATGCCACTGATTGAAAAATAGTTAAAATTGTATATTGTGTACGGAACAGTTGCTAAACTTGCTATTATTGAGCTGATCATTATCGACACAAAATATTTTATTATTTTTATTTTGAATAACTTATTAGCATTGATCTGATAGCTGGCAACTAGTGCCAAAACAGCAGAAAATGACATTTGAAAACCTGGCTTTAAGACTGCTTCTGGCTCCACTATGAGTATCACCGAAGCAGCAAACGCAATTGCTATTAATCCTCGATATTTCCTTTCTATGATTATTGCAACAAGTACCAAGATCACCATGATGTAGGCACGCTGAGCAGAAATTTGCATACCGGTAATCAACAAATAAAAGGTAGTTGGCAAGATAGTAAAGAATGCAGATATTTTTTTAGTGTTATATTTAAGAGTCAAAGTTTCAGATATTGCAAATAAATTACGGAATACTATAAAAAATAGACCAGCAACAAACGATAAATGTAAACCAGATATAGCGAATAAATGTGCTATACCTGAATCTCGTATCGCATTCATAGTTTTTTGATCTATCCCGTCTTTTTTGCCAATTAATAATGCAGAGATTATGTCCGCGTGTGGCTTTTTGGTATTTTGCTGTAGGTTTTCATAGATATATTGACGGAAAGATTCTATATACTCTTGAAATTTTCTTGCTTCAGCCTTTTTGTACAGGACTATTTTGCTTGTTGCAAAGCCTGTTGCACTTATTTTCTGATAATATGCTATTCTTGCAAAATCATATGCATATTCCGAAGGCGCAATTTTTGGAGGAAAGAGTTTTGCTGATAATTTTACTTGATCCCCTATTTTAATGCCTTCTTCCGCTTTGGTTTTAACTGATATTCTGATGTTATCCAGCTTGAACTTCGTGTTTTTTATTTCATAAAGCAAAAATTGTTTATATGAGCTCCTATCGTTAATATCCTTCACTGTAGCAACAATATCTTTCACATACCTTTCCTTATCAAGAATGTGAGTATTAACTGAATCTGTTCTGAATTTGCTGGCTGTAAATCCTATGAGCACTGCAATTAAAGAAATGCATAATATTGCGTATTTCCTGTATAATATTGCAATCAGAATTAGTATAGGTGAAAGCAAGAGAAAAATAGATATAGTGAAAGCACAGCTTGGTTCAAAATTTAATGAGAAATATGTTAAAATTCCTGCACACTGAAAAACAGGGAACCACAATATCAAGTTATATTTTTCATTGCACAGATTGTTATGTATATAATTTACTATCATGTTAAGAAAGGTTAATAGATATATAAATATATGTAATAGTGTGATTTTATTCTTTTATTTATTATTATTGCGCATATAATAATAAATAAGCAACGACGCGGGATGGAGCAGCTCGGTAGCTCGTCAGGCTCATAACCTGAAGGTCGTAGGTTCAAATCCTACTCCCGCAACCATCTTTCAATTGTACAAACATCGCGATTTCTCTTATTATAATAGCAATGGTATTTCTGACTCAAAGCTTGTTTTTGACCTGTAGGCTCAATCGCAACATTCAGTAAAAAACTTAAGGTATTTATTGGTGAATTACATTAAATTATAGTGGCTTTTTTTATTTTTTCTACATTTAGCCAAATCACGCTTGTTAGTACATTATCAATTTAAATTATTAAAACTCGCTATTCGGGACTTCTTTTGCCTTTTTTCTATTTGGTTGGATGATTTTATAAATTAATTAAAATATTCATAATATTGATTTCTTATCACAACAATGCTATTATTAAGCTAATATTACTTTTAGTGAGGTATGAGCAATGGTTGATGTAGCTTTTATTGGCATAAATACAGTTATTGATAACGGATACAGAAGAAAAATAAACTCGTTATGTCATGATTATTTTTAGCTGTGTCAGCAGCAACTGCCGTCTGGTTTATCTTTCCTGAATCACAAAATCTACTTGCTCCATTCTTGCTTCCAGCTATATTCCTTCTCTTGACTCTGTCTATGGGATATTATACGTTTCTTTTTGGTTGTGAGAAAAAGTCTGTAGAGAAAATGTTCTCGGTATCTGCTGAGTCAGTTAAGAGAGTGAATTGCCAAGACGGAATCGGATTTTTGCTAGCAGAAACAAGAGATATTACAAAAAATAAGTTTTGTAAAGTATAGCCCTTCCCATAATAGTCCAAAAGGTCATAAGAAAGAAGAATCGACAGCATGACGAAAAGATTTGAATAAAGGAATGTTTTTCCTGGTTCTGTTTTTTATAGCAAACCAATAATGTTCAATTTTGTTAAAATCTGGAGAATATGGAGGAAGATATAAAATTTCTGCGCCAACTCCTTTAGCAAATCTTATTAGACTTATGAAAAGTAGCATTATCAAGGATAACAGTTTGTCCAGGTTCCAAAATCGGTGTCAGAAACTGCTCAAACCATTTATTAAAGATATCCATATTGCAGTGGTCTTCAAAGGTTAACGGAGCAATTATTTTTCTTCCACTTAAGGCTGCAACCATGCTAATTCGTTGAGTTTTCTTCCCAGATTTTAGGGCATAAAACCGCTGTCCTTTCTGGCAATACCCATAGGTTCAGTGTTATCAATGCCAGACTCATCTATATAAACTAAGTTTTGAGGTTCTTTTGTTGCTATAATTTTCAAAAATTCAGCGCGTTTTTCTTCGTTTCTTTCTTTGTATCCATATGTCTTTTTTTGCGTGTGAGTCCAATTTTTTTAAGAGCTCGATGAATTGTTTGTCTACTAATATTGCCCCAGCATCTCTGACTGAGTTTTGCCACCTTGCTCATTTGCAAATTCGGCAAATGCATTCCAGTCGGTAATTTTATGCCACGCTTCCAGGCTTTTTTGACTGAAAATCTCCCGTTTTCTCACGTCTTTTCTTCCACTCATATAAAGTTGTTTTTCCGATCTTAAATCTCTTGGCAACAGTTTCTCCACTCTCTCCTTCATCCAATGCTTCCATTACCTTTTTTCTTAAGTCATAACTATATGCTACTGGCATCCTTACCTTCCACTACTATAAAACCTTATTTTCCTCGTTTGGACTATTATGAGAAGAGTTATACAGTACTGAATGATGTTGCAAGCACTCAGTTTGGCAATATTATCGATTTAAGACGAAGTTAAGATTTCGATTTTTTATTCAAACTCTTCTGAAAGTTTTTATACATATTGAAGACATCTTGATAATTTAGGTGAGTGTAAACTTGAGTAGTTTCAAGGCTTGAGTGGCCAAGCAGCTGTTGTATTGATCTTATGTCAATATCTTCCTGAAGCAAATGAGTAGCAAAACTATGGCGAAATGCATGTGGAGATAAAATTTCTGGTAAGTTTAAAAATCTTCTTATTTTTTGCAAACGATTAGCAACATAAGTTCTTCCCAATTTTTTTCCTCTTACCCCCACAAAAAGATGTCCCGCTTCGTCAAAGTGGGGACAAGCTTTTATATATTTTTGTATACACTTTTTTACTACTGGAAGAATAAATACCTGCCTTTGTTTATCTCCCTTACCTGTTACTATTAAACTTTCATTGCTAATATCACTAACCTTAAGATTCAGTGCTTCAGTGATTCTTAAGCCCGCACCATATAGCAGAACGACAATTGCAATTTCTCTTTTTACCACCCAAGGCTCGCCTAGATCAGGCAATTTCATTTCTTTCAATAGAGTTTCTATGTTAGATATTGAAAGTGCTTTAGGTAGAGTTCTTCTCTGAATTGGCCTTGATAAAGAAAATACCGCTTCATTATTTATTTCATAATTGTTTTTTATATATTTGAAAAAATTTCTGATTACTGACAATGCGCGAGTGTTAGATCTCGCATTTACACCTCTTGCATAACGAGAGGTAAACCAACTTCTCAGTTCAGGTATGCTTAATTTTTCTAAAGAGCCAACATTTACTTCTTCACCAATGTGAGTATTTAGGAAACTTATAAGATCTTTGAGGTCCCTCATGTATGACTCCAAAGTGTTTGGTGAGTAAGACCTGTTGTACTTTAGCCAATCATACCATTTTTCAATGATTGAACCGAGGTCCACAGTTACTTTTTAAAGAAAGCATCGATGCACGCATCCCTAAAGGCTTCATTTATATCAGGATGAGAGTGACAAATTCTGTATATATCCTCTGCTGCTGCACCATATGCCATTGCAACCGCTGCTTCATTGATTAGCGTATCAGCGTATGCTCCTATGATATGTACACCGAGTATTGTATCTGCTTTGCTACAAGTCAGAACTTTCACGAATCCCTCAGCATCGTCAGTGACTTTTGCTCTACCGTTTGCAGCAAATTGACATTTACCAACTTTATACTTTCGACCAGCACTTTTTAGTTCTTCTTCAGTTTTACCGATTGAAGAAACTGCAGGGTGGGTGTAAATGACTGACGGTATGATTTCATAATCAACGTGAGGCAATTGCCTTGCTAGTATCTCTGCAACTGCCACCCCTTCTTCCTCAGCTTTGTGAGCAAGCATTGCTCCACCAATCACATCACCAATAGCAAATATTCCTTTTACGTTGGTTTCATAACTATTGTTGACTTTAATAAAGCCACGACTGTCTTTTTCTATTTTTTCAAGACCCTCAGAGCATGGTTTGCGTCCTGCTGCCACCAATACCTTATCCGCCTCTATAGTATTTGTTTGATTATCTTTTACAGAGCAAACTTTCACACTCAAAGAGTTACTACTTTGTTTTATTCCCTCAACTTTAGTGCTAAGTAAAAATTTTATTCCTTGTTTTTGTAGACTAGAAAGTAGAGACTTACTTAATTCTCCATCCATTGCTGCAGCGATTCTGTCAAAAAATTCTACTACAGTGACTTCAGACCCTAGCCTCCTCCATACAGAAGACATTTCAAGCCCTATTGCCCCGGCTCCGATTACGACAAGTTTTTTTGGTACTTCAGTTAAAGACAATGCACCAGTTGATGAAATAATACTTTTCTCATCGATATTAATTCCTGGCAAAGAAATAACGTCAGAACCGGTTGCAATTACTATATTTTTTGTCTTCAGCACCTTACCTTCAACTGAAACTTCAAGGTTGCCTTGATCAAAAGAAGTAATTTTTCCAAGTCCATTGATCTTAGTAATTTTGTAAAGGTTAAACAGATATTCTATGCCTTTTCCAAGTTCCTGAACTCTAGCGTCTTTATAGCCTATCATCTCTCTCAAATCGAGACTTACATCCTTAACTTTTATGCCAAGTTTTGATAGATTATTTTTCGCGCTAGCATACTGATAAGAGGAGTGGAGTAATGCTTTTGATGGTATACACCCAACTCGCAAACACGTGCCACCAAAAATGCTATTTTTGTCTATACAAGCAACTTTGAGTCCAAGTTTTGCAGCAGCAATAGCGCATTTGTAACCACCTGGACCACCACCTATAATAATCAAATCATAATCAGTCATAAAAAACAAACCTATTTTCTAAAGAATAAACACCATTTCCTTCAGTCGTTATATACATCTTGCCATGGGTAAATACTGGAGCATGAAACACATTACCGGGTATTTTAATTACCCTTCCTGTACTTTCAGATCCAGGAAAAGCAAATATTGAACCTTTATTACTTGTTACCCAAAGCGTATGGGCATACATAATTGGAACAAACAATTGCACATTCTCTATAAAATCAGATGTCCAAACTGTTTTTCCACTTTGTATGTCGATGCCAATTACCTTATTATCTTTAGTCACCATGAAAATTCTTCCGCCTTCTTTTTGTTTCTCTGCAGGAATAAGAGGGCTATAATATGACTCAATGTTTGATATACTTTTTACTTGTAGTGGCCTTGACCATAAAATATTTCCTGAGTTTACGTCAATGCTATAAATATAAGAGTTGCTCATAGCTATTAAGATATTATCGTGTACTCTAGGTGTAGTAGTTACATCTGTAAGCTGTGTGTCTAAAAGATTTGTAGCTAATTTTTGGCTCCATAGTTTTTTACCTTCTTCATTAAAAGCTATTAACTCGCCATTTGAAAATGGTGCCATTATTTTATCATTAGAGACTGCTGGTGAGATGGAATATAAACCTCGAACCTCATTTATACCATTTTGATAAGCCCAAATGGGGCTGCCATCTTTTATATCAAATACATGTAGATAGTTATCAATAGTCAATACTACCAACTTATTGTTTATTACTATTGCTTTCCCTCTTGCCGGAGCTCTTAATTCTTTTTCCCATTGAATCTCCCCTGTTTTCGCATCTATTGTGTGTAGAATGTTATCCACTACAAAGAAAACATTTTCTTTGTAGCTCGATAAACTCATATTACCAATTTTTTTCCTACTTGAGAGGTATAATTTCCAATTTATAACTCTTGGGTTATCGATATCAAAGGAATATAAGGTACCGTGCTTGTCTGGTAAAATAACGCTATTTTCTGTAAGTATTGGAGCTACATATCCTTGAGATAATTTTTTATCTACTAAACTTATTCGTTCGCTTGCCATTGTATAGTTACTATACAATAACATTATCATGACAATTATTATTTTCATTATTTAGTGAAAACAAGATTCATTAATATACATACTAGAAACGTAAATCACAACGAAAATGTTCTTAATTGTGGATCAAAAGCATTAACGTAATGTCATGCCATTATGTAAAGATTCTCTTACTGTAATAATTTTTATCAAGTATTGATTAAAACACATTTCGATAGCCCAGACTAACGCTTGTCAGTAATATTACCATAATATGAAATGGAAATGGACGCAGCATTTTCACGATGAAAGATATTGTTGTAATGTCATTCATTTAAACTATGCATATCAATTTGAAAAATGTACATTGTCTTATGCTATAGTACCTAAAAGTAAATGCTCAACATACAAAATAACGCTTCACTTTGCAGGCAATGGATATTCTTGGCAGTACTTGCTCTTGCTTGTTCTGGACTGCTGTCAATAATTGTTATTTTTCTACGATTGCCTTTTATTTCTTCTCTCATTCCTTCTGCACAATATATCTTTGATAATGCACTGGTGATACACGTAAATTTGTCAATTTTGGTATGGATGTGCTCTATAATATCTCTGCTCTTCATCATAAACTTAAAAAACACCAATCATTGGTTTAACTTCTCATGGATTCTCTCAATCCTTTCCATGCTGCTAATGTTTATATCTGCATTTGTTCCAAATACTGAAGTTATCAAAAGTAACTATATACCTGTATTACAAAACAAATTATTTTTACTTGGACTCAGTCTTTTCATTACCAGCATATTGATAAATACAGCTCTAGCCTACATATCAAATAAACAAGACTCATATCTTTCAATCGGACAAATTGGCCTGGTCATTATACTTGTGTCATCATTTCTTTGTGTTGTTTTAGCACATAAAAATATGCCTCCAGGTCTATATCACTCAGACAAGAATTTATTTTATGAATATCTCTTTTGGGGAGGCGGACATTTACTGCAGTTTGCCTTTGCTCAAGCAATGTTTTTAGTTTATTTGATCATACTGAATGCTCGCTATATTAGTCTAAATAAAATTACCATTTTACCACTATTTATAAACACAGTTTTGACCGTAGGTGCGCCGTTTATATACTTTATTTATTCGGCGGATAGTGCTGAATTAATACAGTTTTTTACCTGGCATATGAGAATTGCTGGAGCAGTTCTGCCGTGCTTTTTAACAATATTAGTGTCTTGCAACATAAAAACTCTGCTCAATGATAAGGGCAATTATCTTCTCCACTCGTTTGTATTGTTCATTTATGGAGGTGTGCTTGGAGTGCTAACTATTGAAGGAAATGTCACTATCCCTGCGCATTATCACGGTTCTGTGGTTGGTATTACTATAGCTTTTATGAATTTTGTCTACTGGCTGTTACCAAAATTGGGCTGTAAAGAAATAAAAAGCTCCATAGTAAGATTACAGATTTATGCATATAGCTTGGGACATTTTCTCCACATTACTGGACTTGTTTGGCTTGGTGGATATGGTGCATTAAGAAAAGTTGCAGATCTGCCAAGTATTTCATCAATGTTGGCACGTGCTTGTTTTATTACGGGTGGAGCTATATCAGTTATTGGTGGAATGTTATTCGTAATAATTGTGATTTTACATCTTCTTAAAGGCAAGGCTCGTACCAACTAACCCAAAGAAACAAAACTAAAATTTTAGTGTAAAATTACTATATTTACTTTGTACTATGGCTCAAACAACCTGCTTCAAATTTGGAAGGGCAATGAAATGAAAAAACTATATTAAGCTAGACTGAATTCTTATTTGCTACTCCTTGTGGTTCTTGTGTTCCATTTACTTGAGAGCTAGGTTTCATTATTAAACCACCAGCTAAGAATGCAGATAATGTTGCTATAACAACGATTAACCACATGTCCAATTTAGTTGTATGTTCAAGTGTAATATACACTACTAACCCAACAGCAAGACCAGTACTAGCAGTAGCGATATATGTTGCTTTTTCTTTTAGTTGTTTATTTGCTTCATTTTTGACTTCTAATATTTTCTTTTCTTGCTGTAAATGCTGGATTTGAGTATTTAGTTTATTTTTTTCAGCTTTTAATTCTATATTTTCGTTCTGAGCTGTCTTCCTTGCATATTCTAAGAATCTATTTAACCCTTTAGCTCTATCCTTTTTAGTTTGTAAGTCTTTATTTTCCGCCTCTAGCTGCTCAAGTTTATTTATTTTTTGTTTCATTTCACTTTTCATTTCATTTTTTAATTCATTTCTTATTTTATCTTTCAATGTAGCTATTGCATCTTCTGAGCTTTTTTTAACTTCTAGTTCCAACACGTCCTCAAGCAATTCTGCTAGTTTTATTTTTTCATTGGAGGGCAGATAGTATGGATCATATAGAGCATTAACAAGATCTTGCAAATCAGAAAATTTAAAATCAGGCATAATAAACCTCAATACTAAAAATTTATCGTGTAATACATAAAAAACTAAAATCAAGAAATTTTGTATTATAAACTCAACAACCATCACCTACAAGGTGAAGGGTTAAATTTTAATCAATTTGAAATTGATCATTGTCATGAAGTGGCTCGCCTTCCTGGATAGATATGTACTCTTGTATAACCTCGTCTGTCAGAACTTACGGCTCAATATCCACGTGCCCAAAGGTGCCTGCCCCAAAATTGCTTACTTAGACTTGCAAAATCTTGCATCAGCAACCTTGAACTTGTTCCTTTCAAAAGTTGTACAATTTTACTAACACTTTGCTGCGGTTTATATGATATAAACATATGAATATGATCTACTGCAACTTTGCCTGAGATAATTTGGATCTCATTTTCCATAGTAACCTGCCTTAGCAGCTCCCTAACTCTAACAGCAATTTGGCCTATTAGCACCCTTTTGCGATATTTGGGAATCCATGCCAAGTGTACTCTCATATCGTACTTAGAGTGTGCATTATACCCATAACGTCGCATACGCGACTATTGTAACTTGCCCTTCGCCTCAAGGCGGGACAATCCCCGAAGGGGGACACTAAAATGTCAGACATTAAAATTGCTGTATTTGCTCAATTGTGCTAACTTAAAGCTTAAAACTGAAAAATATTTATGTTAGAAGAAAAATACAGCTTTAGAGAAATTGAAAATAAATACAACATATTATGGGAAGGAAGTAAAGTTTATAAATGGAATGGTGAAGAGAATAACACTTTTACTATAGACACTCCTCCACCAACGATATCAGGAAAGTTGCACATCGGCCATATATTTAGCTATTGCCATACGGATTTTATTGCAAGGTTCCAACGTATGCTGGGGAAAGATGTGTTTTATCCAATTGGTTTTGATGATAATGGCCTTCCGACTGAAAGGTTAGTTGAGCAAACCTATAAAGTTAGTGCAAAAGAAGTTGGCAGAGAAAAATTTATAGAGATGTGCCATGAAGTTATTGAGAAGTCAAAGCAAGAATTCAAGGAGTTATTTAAATCGGTCGGCATTAGTTATGATTGGAGTTTGGAATATCACACGATCAGCAAGGAAGCTGTGGCACTTTCTCAAACGTCGTTTGTTGATCTATATAACAAAGGGTATATATATAGGAAAATGCAACCTATTCTTTGGGACCCAGTTGATAAAACCGCAATTGCGCAAGCGGAAATAGAGGATAAAGTCTTTGAGTCATCTTTGAACACGATAGTTTTTTCCACTGAAAAAAATGAGCAGATTCATATTGCAACTACGCGACCTGAGTTACTTCCTGCATGCGTTGCAGTTTTTTGTCATCCAGAAGATGCACGATATGCCCATCTGATTGGAAAAATAGCCGTAGTGCCAATTACAGAGGCAAAAGTTCCAATAATAGCTGATGATAAGGTCAAAATAGATAAAGGCACTGGGCTTGTTATGTGCTGTACATTCGGTGATGAGCTCGACATATATTGGCAGCAAAAGCATAATCTGCCGGTGACAATTATAATTGATCAGGATGGAAGGATAAACCTGCATGCAGTGTGTGATCAAAAATGGATCCCAGTGTCACGCACTGGGATGACAGGGGAGAAAGATGCCCAGTATCAAGCTACTCAGGTGACAGAGGAGACACATGCCGGTGTCATCCGAGTAGCTGACACTGGGATCCATGGACTAAAAGTTAAAGAAACAAGAAAGAGGATCATTGAAATCCTCAGTGGAAAAGGACTTTTAATAGAAAGCACTAGCATTTCTCATTCTGTTAAATGTGCTGAAAGATCTGGTGCGCCGCTTGAAATATTACCTACTTATCAATGGTTTGTCAAGACTTTAGAGCAAAAAACTCAAGTATTAGATAAAGTGAGTGAATGTAGTTGGCATCCAGAATCTATGCGTAAACGTATGGAGGTGTGGATAGAAGGGCTAAGTTGGGATTGGTGCATCTCAAGACAGCGTTATTTTGGTGTACCATTTCCAGTTTGGTATTCAAAACGTAAGGGAGAAGAAGGCAAAATCATTCTAGCTGAAGTAAAGGATTTACCCGTAGATCCATTAAAAGGTTTGCCGAAAGGCTATAGCAGAGAAGAAGTTACTCCAGATCAAGATGTGATGGATACTTGGGCAACAAGTGCGATCACTCCTCAACTAAGTGCACTGGCAGTAAACAGTGAGCTCGGTTTACCAAGCCATCGGTATAATAAGATATTTCCTGCAGATCTGCGCAGCCAAAGCCATGAGATAATAAGAACTTGGGCTTTTTATACGATTTTGAAGGCACATTATCATGCAGATTCACTGCCGTGGACAAATATCATGATTAGTGGTTGGTGTTTGGCTGATGATAAAAAAAAGATGAGTAAATCAAAAGGTAATATCATCACTCCTCATGTAATGCTTGAAACCTATGGAGCTGACGTAGTACGCTATTGGGCAGCAAACTCAAGACTTGGAGTTGACACAGTCTACTCTGAAAATATCTTCAAAATTGGCAAACGACTTGTTACGAAACTTTGGAATGCTAGCAAATTTGTTTCCATGTTTATGGAAAAACATCAAGCATTGAGCATAAATTCCATCAGTGAGACGATGGATAAGTGGATATTGTCCAAATTATATAAAGTGATAGAAAAAACGACGAACAACCTATTACAGTTTGAATACTGCGAAGCTTTGAGCGCAATAGAAGAATTTTTTTGGAAAGATTTTTGTGATAATTACTTAGAGTTAGTTAAAAAACGTGCATATGGAGATGCATTGGACAGCGAGGCAAACATGAGTGCGAAACAGAGTTTGGCATATGTACTCAATATTATTTTGCGGTTATTTGCACCATTTTTGCCATACATTACAGAGGAAATATATCATCAGTTGTATAGTTATAACTCCGTTCACAATAAAAGTAATTGGCCTAACAAGGAAGAACTTACCTATGATAAGTATTCTGAGGAAATGGGAGATAATTTCGTGCAGATATTAAACCTTGTGAGAAAAATAAAAGCAGATAATAACGTATCAGTTAAGCATCTTATACAAAAGTTGATGATAAAAGCGAGTGTAAAAGAGGATGAGTTAAATTATTCTGCTCAGCATGATTTGCAGTCAGTTTGCAATGCTGAAGTGATAGAATGGGTTGAGAGTACAGAAGCAGAGCTTATAACTGAGAATGGAAAATTTACTGTAAGTTTATTGATTGATGTAACTTAGCATTCGCATTACTATACTAATTATTTAGTTGTGAGGTAATAATGATTGGTAATTCATATAATAATAAAATTGAAGAACAAAAAGATGATTATCATGACTTCATTCAAAGGTTTTTGTTTTTGCTCGGCAAGATAAAAGAAAAGAATAAATCAATTCACACTGCTGTAGCTAGTTTTCACATATTATCTTTTTTAATAAAATACAATGCCAATTTTAATGAAGATGAAGTGTATAAAGCCGTTATCCAAGATTTCAATAATATAAAAGAAGCTAGACCAGAGCTTCAAGATAAGGCTAAAAGTATTGAATGGGTATATTGAAAGTGGTGTTGAAACAGTGTCAATATACGGTAGTTGTGCAGAAGTTAAATTGGGAGCTAATAAAAACAAATTCAAAGTCAGTGAGTTTTTGAATAGTAATTTCTGTCAAGATAATGGAATTTCAGGATTTTCAACTCTGCATAGCAATGGAAAAAATGGAATGCACGGTTTTGTTTCTGAAGAAGGAATAAGGCACTATGTTGTAACTGATGGTGCATACGAAATGACTCTGAATTGGTGTGATGAGGACGGAAAAAAGTGCACTATTATAATTAATATTGATGCTAATGGTATAGAACTTATCGAGCGTAATCGTGTTACTGATGATCAATTGAAAGCAAATAAAGATGTAAAAATAGGTAACTTATTCTTGTATCAAATAAAACAACTTCAATATGTGATAGATAAGATAGAAGAATCGATAAGAGAAAATGAAACAATTAAAGATTATAGCAAAAAAATAATATTAGGGGAGGCTCAGAAAATAAAATTTATATTAGGGCAGCTTGTGCAATTCAAGCCAATGAAAGGTTCCAAAACATCGGAGGAAACGTCTGATTCTTTACAGGAAGATCTTGGATATGCCAGTCGTTCACCCACTCCGACCAGATTATCGTGTTCAGTGTCTGTACAAAGCATTGCAAGTGGACCAATCCCTGAATATGGATTGTAAAATGCAACAATTACTCTTATTATAAAAAAAATTATACAAGATAATGAACCCAATAATATGCGCACTGGATACACAAGATTTGAATGAAGCCATATCTTGGGCTAATGGTCTGCGTGATAAGGTTGGCATGGTAAAACTTGGGTTAGAATTTTTTGCTGCACATGGTCCTTCTGGAGTGAGAGAAGTTGCAAAATGCAATGTACCAATTTTTTTAGATCTAAAATTGTATGATATTCCAAACACTGTAGCTAGAACAGTTGAAGCAATAAAAGCTCTAGATGTTGAAATGCTAACATTGCATATCAGTGGTGGAACAAAAATGCTTAAAGAAGCACTAAGTGTAGTGCAAGGAAAGAAAATAAAGCTAATTGGAGTAACAGTACTAACCAGCATGATCAATGAAGATCTGAGTGAACTCGGAGTGGCAAGAGAAACAAAATCACAGGTAATTTTGCTGGCAAAGCTTGCAAAAAAGATTGGACTGCATGGAATAGTTTGCTCTGCACTAGAAGCTCAAGAAGTGCGCCAAGAATGTGGTAAAGACTTTAAAATTATTACTCCAGGAATCGGTATAAATCGAGGTCATGATGATCAAAAAAGGACAGCAACACCAAAAGAAGCAATAAATTCAGGAGCTGATTATATCGTAATTGGCAGACCAATTACAAAAAGCGGCAATCCCGCAAGTAGTGCAGAATTAATATTGAAATCCCTTACTGATTGAAGCAGGAGAGCGGCAAGGTAGGTAAGGTACCATAGAATAAAAGCACAAACGGTATGTATCCGTTCAGCAGGGTGGCAAAACAAGGTAGACGAGAAAAGATAACTAAATGGGTGTCATCCTAGTGCTTGACCATTTTTCTTTTTTTTCTGGATTCCAGCGTCACGCGCTGGAATGACAGGGCTGTGAGTGTCATCGAAGTAGCCGATACAGGCCTTTTTCTTCTGTCATCCCAGTGCCCTGACACTGGGATCCAGTTAAATTTACAGGTATAAAAGTAATCAACGTTTCTGGTGATGATAGAAAAATGGATCCCAGCACAGGATACCATTTATTGTTTTGGCAAATTTGTACAGCTACGTACTTTATTTGCACATTCTTCTGAACAGATACGCAGCGAAAAAAATGCTTGACACAAAAAAATGGATGCTGTATAGTGCTAACGATTAAGTATAATATTTACCGCGGTGTAATACTACACTGCTTTTCTTACTTCAACAAGTAATCAGTATCATTTTTCTCTCGTTACCAATCGCCTTACGTTTATTTGTATCTACCATGAAGCCAATGCTGGAATCCAGAAAAAAGACCGGTGAATGGCAGGCACGAGCATTATACGTATACAGTTGTATGAACGTTGTTTACCATGAGGGCGCCTCCCAGCACTGGGATCCATATTGTAAACAAGCGTTTGAGTTATACTAAGCTGCCATTCACCTGTCTTTTTTCTGAATGCAGTTTGCATAACAACGAAAAGGTACTGGGATTAAAGATTACCTTCAAATTACAATACTATTATAATTTTATTTTTAAAGGAGGCTATTATGTCACTTACTGATATTGCTCACCGTGTTAATGAACTCGCTTCATCATGGGAGCAATTTAAATTAATAAATGATCGCAAACTAAAAGAAATCGAAAGCAAAGGACCTGAGCAGCTATGCAAGATAAATAGTAATATTGATAATTGCAAAGAGCGCTTAGATTTTATTGAAACTTCAGCTCAACGTCCAGAAATTAGCACAGATTTTAACATGGGTGATAAATATTTTTCTGATTATATCCGCAAAGGAATGGAAAGTAGGTTATCACATAAAACCCTAAGTGGAGATGACAATGATATTGGAGGGTATTTAGTTACTCCTCACATTGTAAAACGGATAAACAAGCGTATAGCTGATTCATCTCCAATGCGGCAAATATGTTCTAGTCAAAGAATCTCTACTGAAACATTGGATTATATTATAGAAGATTGTGACCGTGCTGGTGCAGGTTGGAGTGGTGAAGTCATAGAGGACGAAGATGGTGGCTATAAATCCAAGTATGATTTTGCAAAAGACACAAGTACACCTAAAATTCAAAAGATTTCCATCACAACTTATGAGCTCTATGCTCAGCCGCAAATATCACAAAAATTGCTCGATGATGCATTTGTCAATGTTGAAAATTGGCTTGTAGAAAAGGTTGCCGAAACTTTCAGTAAGAAGGAGAATGAAGCCTTTATCAAAGGTGATGGCACTTTTCAGCCTAAAGGAATTTTAACTTACGAAAATGGAAATGGTCATAATAAGATAGAGCAAATTAAAGCTGATAAGCTAGACAGCGACGCCATAATGATATTGTACTACTCTCTAAATGAACATTACTCTAAAAATGCATCATTTTTGATGAACAGAAGTACGTTAAAGGACGTGAGGCTACTAAAATCTGAAACAGATCAGTATCTTTGGCAGCCGAGTTTATCGCTTGAAACACCAGATACTTTGATGGGAATACCAGTATACCAATCTGCTGATATGCCACCTACAATGATTGCAGTAGCGGATTTCAAACAAGCTTATAAGATCGTAGATAACAGAGGAATGAGAATACTTAGAGACCCTTATACAAACAAACCTTATGTTAGATTTTTTGTCACTAAGCGTGTCGGTGGGGAGGTTGTCAACACCAGTGCTATTAAATTATTGAAAATTGCGAGCAAGTACTAAAATTTTTATGAAATAATTGACATATTATACTTTTTATGTAATAATTAAATTATTATTAACTTAAGGAGTAAAATATGTTAGGAAAAATAAAAAACTTTTTTCAGTCGATTGCAGGAGGTATTGCATCAATCTGGAACAGCATTAAAAACTTGTGGTCTAGTAAACCGCAAAAAAATAGTGTAATTGAACTAGTGAAGGGTGAATCCAATCATTGGGGTGTTATTAAAGAAAATGGTAATAAGCAGTTAGTACTGCATACAAACAAAAGAATGTACCAGAAATTATAGATGGGAGCGGTATTAATTCTAAAGATCCATCAAGATATCATATAAATGTCAAATCTGACGAAGCTATATTCGAAATTGTTTATAGCAAACTTGTTGTCATGAACGATAGTTCGGTATCCTTTATAGTGAACTCGGTATATGATAATAAAACTTTGTCTTGTGAGTTAGAAGGAATGAAAAAGATGTTGGGTTTAAATAGTAAGCGTACAGTTGTTACTATAGATAAAATATCTCTAGAAACCTGAAGTTGTAAGTTCTACATCTAAAGTGCCTGCAAGTGATAGCAAGGTACTAAGCTCAGAAGCTGGTAAACCTAGTAAGGTGCTAGATAAGCCAGCTATAAATTCAACACTTATTATGCCACTTTTCTAAAGAGTATCTTTTCTTCACAAAAGAGCATCTTCTTTGGTGCTCTTTTTTCTTTATAAGTTTTCTCCATAGGAGAAAATTGACAAATTAAACTTTATATATAATAATTAAATTATTAATTTAAGGAGTAAAGTATGTGGGAAAGTATAAAAAAATTTTTTAAGTGGATTGCTGATCGTACAGGAATTTCATGGATTGCAAGAAAAATTTCATCAGGTTGGAATTGGCTGTTGAGTAGTAAAAAAATACTACTCAAGAAAATACATCACCAGAAAGACCTTCAGGTGAGAATAAAAATAAAAGTAATACAATTCCAATTGTTAGCACCCCTATGCAAAATGAGACTGAAGAACCTGTATCTAAAACAGGTACAAACGTCGAGCCAGCAGAAAATTTTCCAGAAAATCAGAACAACCAAGAAGGCACGTAAATCCTAATAAACCTAATGTTATTCAACAAAGCACAAAGCCAGAGAGTTATTTTGAATTTATCGATAACAAATTACTATTTGTTATAACAAACGAGAATTATAAACGTCTTGAAGAAAAATGTAAAAATGAAGACAAAAATGGTAAAGTTATACCTGGAGAATTTCGTATATTTGTAGAGTGTGAAAGTAACAAGTTTTGTATTACTGGCCCTTATAGTTCATGTCAAGATGTAGATGATGGAAAGAAATCTGTATCCATAACTTCAGTGAAGAAACAGCATGACAAGGGAACTATTTCAAAAGACCCATTAGAAATGATGTATAAAGTAGGCTTGGATGAGAACAAAAAGCTTGTTAAAATAACTAAAATGTCCAAAAAGCCATTTGAAATTACAACACCTAATCTTCCAGAACTTGTTGCTAATGAGCCTAAAGGAGTAGGTTATATTGAACTTGATGAAGATAATCACTTATTGTTAATTTAGAAAAGGGTATAAAAGTTAAGGATTATAAATATAGTTTAACCGAGGACGGACTTTCTCCTCAGCTTCTTGTATATCTAAGGTGTGATAAAGGAGAATATCGCATTACTGGTGTTGGTAATAATTACAATGGCGTTTCTGAATATGTAATTGTAAAATCAGTACTAAAGAAGAAAGAAGATGGTAATTATATCGATGACGATAAAATATTAGTGCAAGACAATATTGAGCATATGAAAAAAATGTTAGGATTGAAAGATGATGTAACAGAGATTAAAGTAGATAATATATCTAATCAGCCGTTTGAAGGTACAGCGTTGGAGCAGCATAATCTTAATCCTACTACGGCACAACAAACGGTTAACAATAAGGAAGTGACTACTGAATCAGAGGAGTTTTATGATGCAGAAGTTACACAACCAAGTCCAACAATTGGAGTACCATCAACAGAGAGACATTATGTCACTAATCCAAGTGTAGATTGAAACGGTTATTGTTAAAACAAACCCTTCACAAAAGAGCACCTCCTTTGGTGCTCTTTTTTTCTTTATACGTTCTCTATAGGAAAAGTTGACAGATTATGCTTTGTATATAATAATATAAATTATTAATTTAAGGAGTAAAATATGTTTAAAAAAATAAAAAACTTTTTTAAGTGGATTGCTGATCACATAGGAATTTCATGGATTGCAAGAAAAATTTCATCAGGCTGTTTGGTGGTAAAAAAAGTGAAACAAGTGTTGCGAAACAAAGCATATCACAGCAAGGACAATCTTCAGGTAAAACTACTATTGAAGAAAAAACAAGAGTTAATAAATGCTTTTACTGCATCTCTTTCTAAGTTCAGAGAAGATTTATCTGATCTTACTCTGAGGAAGTGACTACTGAATCAGAGGAGTTTTATGATGCAGAAGTTACATAACCAAGTTCAACAACTCGAGCACTAGCAACAGAAAGACATTGTGTCTCTAATCCGAGTATAGTAGGAAACGGTTATTATTAACTAGCAAACCAAATCCTTCACAAAAGAGCACCAAAGTTGGTGCTCTTTTTTTCTTTATAAGTTTTCTCCATAGGAGAAAATTGACTAATTACAATTTGTATCTTCCTCGTATCAATTTTCAATAGATTCATCGATGTATAGCTATAGTTTTATCAGTGTAAGGCTAAATATGCTAAGCTTATAAAGATGACAAAGCTTCAAAAAAAGCCTAACATAGTGGAAAAAGCTTTATGAAAATCAAAGTTGGAGTAATAGGCTGCTTAGGAAGAATGGGTAAGAAAATACTCAATGAATTAATTACGAATACCAAAGTGGAAATAGCAGGTGCTGTTGCTCGCTTGGGCAGTGAGTATATAGGCTTAGATATTGGGCCTATTGTAGGCAATAATTGCAATTTAGGAATCAAAATTACAAGTTCTATTAGTGAGGTATTTGAATCGTCCGATGTTGTAATAGATTTTACAACTAAAGAATGTATGCTAGAATGCCTTAAGGCGGCCGTGAAATTTAAAAAACCGCTAGTTAGTGGCACAACTGGAATAGAAGGTCTAAATTTAAAAGAATATGCTGCTAAAGTTCCAATATTATGGTCAGCAAATATGAGTGTTGGAGTTAATGTGTTGCTGAAATTGGTAAAAGAAGCTGCCAAGCTTTTAGGTAATGAGTATGACGTTGAAATTTGGGAAATGCATCACAATTTAAAAAAGGATTCACCATCTGGAACAGCTATAGAGTTTGGTAAAGCAGTTGCTAACGCTGCAAAAGTGGATTTTGAGCTCAATCAATATTCACATAATAATTCAAATATAAGAGGGAAAGGAGGAATAGGCTTTGCAGTATCTCGTGGAGGTGGAGTAATAGGAGATCACAGTGTCATGTTTGTCAATTCCGATGAACGAGTAGAATTAAATCACAAGGCAATTGATCGTACAACGTTTGCTAGAGGGGCGGTTCAAGCAGCAATATGGTTGCGCGAGAATAAACAGGAAATACCAGGACTTTATTCAATGCAGGATTTAGTATGAGCGATAAATACGCTTTCGTTAAAAATTTAAATCTTTGGTATGGCTCTAAACAAGTTTTATTCGATATAAATTTGAATATTTGCAAAAAGAAAGTCACAACTTTTATCGGACCTTCTGGGTGCGGTAAATCGACATTTTTGCGTTGTTTCAATCGTATGAATGATTACATACCTGGATGTAGAGCGACTGGTGAACTGGTAATCGATGGGCTGGGTAATATATATTCACGTGATATGGATGTTGTATTGCTCAGAGCAAAAGTTGGTATGGTATTTCAAAAACCCAATCCTTTTCCAAAGTCAATATATGATAATGTTGCTTATGGGCCTAAATTGCATGGCATGGTGAAAAATAAGCAAAAATTAGATGAAATAGTAGAAAGTAGTTTAACTAAGGTTGGTTTATGGGAAGAGTTGAAAGATAGATTGCAAGATAGTGCACTAAATTTATCTGGTGGCCAGCAACAAAGATTATGCATTGCTCGTGCAATTGCAGTAAAGCCAACTATTTTATTAATGGATGAACCATGCTCTGCTCTTGATCCAATGGCAACCAATGCAATCGAAAATCTTATACAAGAATTGAAATTGAGGTTCACCATAATTATGGTAACTCATTCGATGAAGCAAGCTAAAAAATTATCTGAAGCATAGTTTTCTTTTGCAATGGCAAGATTGTTGAATTCGGAAGTACTCAAGAAATCTTTGAAAATGCTCAGTCTCCTTTAACGAAGGAGTATATTCTGGATCATTAGCTTAATAGTTGATATTTTAATTTTTTCTATGTATAATTTTATCAAGTTTGTTGTGATAGGTGGTTAAAATGTTTAGTACAAGTGAAGCAACAAAAAAGTTGTTTAAAGCTATTGAATTTCAAAATGCTAGTGGTGAAAGAATAACACCTGAGGAAGCTTGGAATCATTTTCAACAAGCATTGGAAAGAAGGAGCGAATGTTAACGCTTTTGAGGATGGGATGACACCTTTGATGTGCATTATTTCAGCTTTTGTTACTAGTAATAACGACGAACATCAATATTTAGAGCTTATGGCTAAGTTGCTTGTAGAACATAAAAAATCGATTTAAATATTAAAAGCAAGCAAGCTGTTATTGAGAGAAAACCAAAGAAACATGATGGTTATCCAGTGTACGAATTTGAGGGGAGAGAAGTAGTAGATCAGGGTAGAGGGGGTTGTGTATACCTTAACAATTCACAACCTGTTAATGAAGGATTTATGTGTAATAGTCTAGACTTGATCTGACAAGCAAACAAAGTAAGATAAAAATATAGACAAGTTTTAAAGGAGTGTCAGATATGAATACAACACAAGAAAAAATACTAAAACCAAAGTTGGGATTGCTAGAACTTGCAAAGCAATTAGGAAATGTATCACAGGCGTGTAAAGTAATGGGATATTCAAGGGATACATTTACCGCTTCAAAGAACTGTATGAAACAGGAGGAGAAGAGGCTTTACACGAGATAAGCAAAAGCAAGCCATTGTATGCAAATAGAGTGTCGGAGGATATAGAAAAAGCAGTAGTTGAAATAGCAATAGAGTTTCCAGCATACGGACAAGAAAGAGCAGCAAACGAACTGAAAAAGAGAGGAATTCTCATCTCTGCAAGTGGAATAAGATCAGTGTGGCAAAGAAACGATCTTGAAAATTTTAAAAAGAGGTTAAAGGCATTAGAAGCAAAAGTAGCTCAGGATGGTATCATTTTAACAGAAGAACAGATAACAGCTCTAGAAAAGGCTAAGGAAGAAAAAGAGGCCCATGGAGAAATTGAAACAGAGCATCCAGGATACTTAGGTAGCCAAGACAGTTATTATGTTGGTAATATCAAAGGTATTGGACGAATTTACCAGCAAACCTTTGTTGATACCTATTCCAGAGTTGCTTTTGCTAAGCTTTACACAGAAAGGACTGCTATCACAGCTGCAGATCTTC
>NZ_QJHA01000021.1:0-8588 GCF_006334525.1 Wolbachia endosymbiont of Leptopilina clavipes | reverse complement strand
AGCTGCAGATCTTCTTAATGATAGGGTAGTACCGTTCTTTGATGAACAGAAAGTATCATTGCTACGTGTTTTGACGGATCGTGGTACAGAGTATTGTGGCAGACCTGAAAATCACGCTTACCAGCTATATTTAGGGGTAGAAAATATTGATCATTCTCGAACCAAAGCTCGTTCTCCACAGACTAATGGCATATGTGAAAGGTTCCACAGAACTATGCAAGATGAATGTTACAATATTATCTTTAGAAAGAAAATTTACACCTCTTTGGCAGAACTTCAGTTAGACGTAGACCATTGGGTGCATTCTTACAATAGATCTAGACCGCATTCAGGTAAATATTGCTATGGTAAGACTCCTATGCAAACCTTTTTTGATAGTATGCATATTGCTTATCAGAAAAATATTGATAGCATTAAACAGGATGCTGATTTTGGTTTTGACTTTGTTAATTCTTCTGTCAGTTAATTCATGCTTGTCAGATTAAGTCTAGACTATTACATTCCTGGTAGCACGTCTGCGTCACACGACTGTAGCTGCTAACCAGGTGACAACTTTCTCGTTATCTGAATATTTTCTTTCTTGTAATTCAGGCTCTTTTTTTCTCAGTTCCAGCGTGTAGCGCTGGAACAACAATAAAGAACATATAAAGAATGGTTATGCAAGAAGTCTACTTTTTATTCTTAATTAACTCTAAAGCCTTCTTCAGATCTATACTTTCAATATCTGCATTCTTGCCCAAAGCAACGTTTGTTTTACCGCATTTTATATAGAATCCGTACCTACCGTTGCAGATAAAAACTTCTTTTCCCTTTTCATTAAAACCAAGAGATTTTAGCTCTTTGCGTGGGCTACTCTCAATAATTTGTATAGCTTCGTTTAATTGTGTGTCTAATACCTCCTTAGAGCTTTTTTTAAGAGAAAAGTATCGACCATCATAGAGAATATAGTACCCAAATCGTCCAAGACCTATTTTTACTTCCTTTCCAGTTTCTGGGTGTTCTCCGATTATTTTCGGCAGGGAAAGTAATCGAGTGGCGGTATTTAGATCAATATCATTAACATTTATATCTTTTGGTACAGAAATCTTTTTTTTCTTTTCTGACTCACTATTAAACTCCAGATAAAGTCCAAAAGGACCTTTTTTGATCATTACCTCTTGGCCTGTCACATCATCTATACCCAAACTTTTTGGATATTCTGAATTGTCATTACTGCCCGTAATTTCTTTTGTATGATTGCATGCAGGATAGTTAGAACATCCAAGAAACACACCGGCTTTTCCAAAATTTAATTTCAATATACCACCAGAGCAATTAGGACATTTTTTACCTATTTCTTCCTTTCCTTCCTCTGAGCAAAACCAATTGACTACCAAATCATGAATACCACTAAAAATCTCATCATGTGTCATTTGCTTAACAGAATTTACATGATTAAAAAATGGCACCCAAAAATAGCCTAGTTCTTTTTTCCAATCTGCATGTCCATTTGAGATTGAATCAAGCCTTTCTTCCATTTGTGCTGTAAAGTCATACTCTACACAACGCTGAAAAAAAGTTTCCAAAAATATAGTCACGATCTTACCGCGGCTGCTTGGAATAAATCTTTTGTTATCCAATGAAACATATTCACGATCTTGTAATACCGAAATAATTGTTGCATAAGTTGATGGGCGACCTATACCGACTTCTTCCATTTTTTTTACTATACTCGCTTCACTATAACGAGGTGGCGGTTGAGTAAAATGCTGTTTCGGATCAACAGAAATCAACTTGCACGCTTCCTCTTCCTTCATGGCAGGTAGCAGGCCTTCATTTTCGGCTTCTATGTTATCTTGATAGACTTTATAAAAACCATCAAAGAATATACTTGATCCACTTGCTCGCAGAATCACTTTCTGGTCAATAGAACTAATTTCAACTACCACTTGATCAAGAATCGCCGATTCCATTTGACTTGCAATGGTTCTTTTCCAGATTAAATCGTACAATTTAAATTGCTCTGGCGTTAAGTAATCCTTAATACTACCCGGTGTTCTATTAATATCAGTTGGCCGGATTGCTTCATGTGCTTCTTGAGCATTTTTGACCTTTTTTACATATTTACGAGGAGAATGCGGTAAATATTTATCACCATATAATGACTTAATTGATCCCCTGATTGAGTTTATAGCCTCATCTGCAATATGAAACCCATCTGTACGCATGTAAGTTATCAACCCTACGGTTTCACCACCAATATTGATACCTTCATATAAATTTTGCGCTACTCGCATAACATTTTTCACATTAAAATACAGTTTATTCACTGCATCTTGCTGAAGACTTGAGGTGATAAATGGAGGAAGCGGGTTTCTCTTAACTTGCTTGCGTTCTACTGTGCTTACAGCATACTGCCTTGACTCGATCTCCCTGACTAAGTTCTTTGCCTCTTCTTCATTCTTAATATCAAATTTTTCTAGCTTTTTATTGTCATAGTGGCTTAGCATAGCAAAAAAAGCCTCATCTTTGCTATTTTGCATTTCTGCCTTTATGCTCCAATACTCCTGTGTTATAAACTTACTGATTTCATCCTCTCGTTCGCATATAAGCTTTAATGCAACAGACTGCACTCGCCCTGCAGATTTGCTTCCCGACAATTTTGTCCACAGCAGCGGTGACAAGCTAAATCCAACTAGATAATCCAAAGCTCTGCGTGCTTGCTGTGCACGCACTAAGTCCATATTAATTTCACGTGGATTTTTTATAGCTTCTTGCACTGCTCTTTTTGTTATTTCGTTAAAGACTACTCTATGAATGTTGCTTTCATCATTGATTGCTTTTCTTTCCTTTAGTGCCTCTATCACATTCCAAGCTATTGCTTCCCCTTCTCTGTCTGGATCTGTTGCAAGGTATATATCTGATGTTTTACTAGCTTCCTTGACTAACTCTTTTACATACTTTTCTGCTTTTTCAATAATCTCATACTTCATGGCAAAGTCATTATCAGGATCAACAGAACCATTCTTCGCTGGCAGATCTCTGACGTGGCCAAAGGATGCAGCCACTTTAAATTCTTTACTCAAATATTTACCTATCGTCTTTGCCTTTGCCGGCGACTCAACTATCAATAATGCCATAATTATTAGTACTTAAAGGTAATATGTTGAAATATATAGAATAAAAAGTAAAAAAATATTTTAATGGTCTTCTCAGTTTTTTAAGTGAATTGTTTTAATGTTAGCAAAAAACCTAATGAAAGAGCCTACTTTACAAATTTTCCCAACTCCCTTACCATAAGGATAACGCTATACTATTTATCTTCGTCTGTGGAGATTAAACGACAAAAGCATAACGCAGTTGTCGTCTTATTTTTAATTTTTTGCACTATGTGCATCTTATTTCTTTACAAAACTTCCAGTTTTTTAACCATATAAGCTGAAACGGGCTGTTTAAGACAGGCCAATTTTCAGGATTAGAGCTAGCTAATAGGGGGTTTCTTTTGTCTTTTTTCTACTTGGTAAATTTCTTGATATTTGTAGCTAAAGTAATTTAAGAGAGGTGTCATCCCAGTGCTCCGACACTGGGATCCATTTTTCCATCATCAGAAACGTTGATTACTTTTATACTCGTAAATTTAACTGGATCCCAGTGTCGGAGCACTGGGATGACAAGAAAAGGAGTACTGGAATGACACATTCCACCATGTCATTCCAGCGGATGACCAGATTTTTTTATTTGATCCCAGACTGGCTGGTTATGCAAGTTCCAATTTTAATAATATTTACATATAAGCCATACGCTTGAGTTGCAAAGTTCTAAAAAGCAGCCAAAATAAAAATAAGTAGACATTTACAAATTAAACTAAGTGTACAATCAACAAACAAGAGTATTGATTGCAACAATACTCTGTAGAATCGCAATATGGTATGACCATATGCTCTTTATTGATCTGGTTAATATAATTAGTAGAGAATTTTGTTATGCAAAAGATATCTACTACAGCATATTGCAATTGTTTGGAATTGCAGGACTGGGTGCAATGGTAAGACCACTTGGTGCATCTGTATTTGGTCACATTGGTGATAGGTATGGAAGGAGAATGGTGTTAACGATTGCTATCTTGCTAATATCGATTCCTTCTAGTCTCGTTGCGTTTATTCCAAGTTATAGTAAAATAGGAATAACCTCTACTATGTTGCTTCTTACAATCCATCTGATACAAGGGGTTGCACTTGGCGCTGAGCAAGGAGGTAGCTCTGTTTATCTCATAGAGCATTTACCTAATAAGAAAAAACTAGGAATGTTTTTTGGAATAATAAGTTTTGGTCGCTCTATTGGCATATTGCTCCCTGTGGTTGCAGTGATCATCTGTAAAAAAACCACTGATTTTAACGCTTGGGGTTGGAGGCTGCCGTTTATTTTTTCAGCCATTTTAGGATTAATAAGCGCATATAGTATATATACACTAGGAGAAACTCCAGTGTATGAAAAAAATCGAGAACAAAGAAATTTACCTAATTTACCAATAATAGAGCTTACAAAACGCTATAAAAGAGCCCTGATACTTGCCATTTTAATATCTGTACCTGTTAATGTTGCTGTTGGATTTACCATATTTCTTAGAACAATTGCAAAAGAAATAGTGTCTGTTGAAACTTATGTAACAACGTATGTCAACGAAGTTGTACTCATTATAACCAGTATATTAATGCCGATATCTTCAATAGTGCTTGGAATTTTAGCTGATAAAACAGGAAGAGAACGCACTGCAATCTTATTTATAGTGATAACAATGGTAATATGTTGTCCTATGTTATCTATTGCATATTACTATAAAAGCTACCTAATAATTATGTTGAGTGTGATGGCTCTTTCTATAATCGAGAGGGGTATTAATCCTATAGGGATAGTTACTGCTGAGCTTTTTCCTACTAATGTTAGATTTAGTGGTGTGAGTTTATCACGTAACATTTCTTATGCCCTGCATGGTGGATTTACTCCTATGATATGCACTTGGTTTACTATAATGTTTCCTAAAATAGACTTTGCTGCTGGGCTTTATGTAATTTTTTGCTTATTAGTCAGCTTAGTAGCAATATTGCAAATAAAACCACAAGATAAAAAGTGTGATTGGTAATTTTCTCTATTTAAATTTATTTCACTTATTTAGCTAATTTTTATTACAATTATAATTTTGGCTTTTATGAAAACTGCATACGTATGTCAATTCTGCGGTCATAGCACTGGAAGGTGGGTAGGAAGGTGTATTGCATGTGACAGTTGGGATACGGTTGTCGAAGAAATAGTACTAAAAACAGAAACGAGAAGTACATCTGCACCAATTTCAATAAAAGCGTTATCAGATAGTGAAATTATTACCCCCGATCGTTTTTTAACAGGAATAGAAGAGTTAGATAGAGTTTTTGGTGGAGGTATCGTTCAAGGTGCTAGCATTTTAATTGGTGGTGAACCTGGAATTGGAAAATCTACTCTTTTGCTTAGGATTGCAGCTAATGTTGTACAACTTTCCTCTTTTGAATGTCTTTATGTATCTGGCGAGGAATCTTTAGGGCAAGTGAGCCTCAGAGCAAAGCGTCTTAAGATAAATGAACCTAAAATTAAGCTTTTATCTACAGTATCTTTAACTGATGTAGTAGCAACAATAAGGAAAAATAAAAGTATTAAGTTCTTGATAATTGATTCTATACAAACTATGTATGATAGCAAAGTCACATCAGCACCAGGAACTGTAACTCAAGTCCGTACCTGCGCTCATGAATTGACTGTTCTTGCAAAGCAATATGGTGTTTCTCTCTTAATAGTTGGCCATATAACGAAAGATGGACAAATAGCGGGACCTAAAACCCTGGAGCATATGGTAGATACAGTACTATATTTTGAGGGTGAAAATAGTAATCAATATCGCATTTTACGTACTATTAAAAATAGATTTGGCCCTGCAAATGAAATTGGTGTTTTTGAGATGTCTAAAGCAGGACTCATGCCTGTTGATAATCCATCATCATTATTCTTGACCGTACATGATAGAGAAGTAGTTGGCAGCGCCGTATTTGCAGGAGTTGAAGGCTCAAGACCAATCTTAATGGAAGTGCAAGCATTAATAGCAAGGACTAATATGGCAACTCCAAGAAGAGCAGTAGTCGGTTGGGATATTAATAGATTAGCTATGATAATCGCGGTTCTAAGTGCTCGTTGTAAAATGTTTTTGCATGATAAAGAAGTATACCTAAACATTGCGGGAGGACTCAAAATACAGGAACCATCAGCTGATCTTGCTGTTGCTGCTTCTCTTATTTCAAGTTTAGTAAATTTACCGCTACCAACTTCTTCAATAATCTGCGGTGAGGTTGCACTTTCAGGAGAAATTAGAAATGTTTCGCATGCTGATCTCAGGCTAAGGGAAGCACAAAAATTAGGGTTTAAAAAAGCGATTATGCCTAAAAATGGCAATTATTCTTCTCATGATATTGAGATAATTAAGCTTGGTCATATAAAAGAGTTAAAAGAGATCTTCAATCACAATTAAATATTATCTGCATGAACATTTTGCTTGTGAGAAGGATGTCATCCCAGCTTCCATAATGTCATCTGAGTAGGTGACATAAGCTTCTTTTTTTCTGGATTCCAGTGGGCTTTGTTGCATCACTCTTCGGATAATAGGTAACGTGGAATAAATTCATGAAGCTATCTCAAATTTAGCCATGCCTATATCAGTAAATTTGTTAAGCAAATAACACTTGAGTAGCAGTTCTCTCTCACGATTAACCTCAGATTTGTTTCTAAAACTAAAACCAAATGTTTGCTTCAGTCGCAAGAAAAAACTTTCTATATAAGATCTCTTCCCATAATTTATCTCTTTTTTCCACCTCTTCATACCATCTTCATCATATGACTTTATGAGCTTGATTGTAGAATTTCTCTCATCCATATAATCCAACTTTGGATGCTCTACTGCATTATTTTGCGGAGGAATCCTTGTCTTTATGTCAAGCTCATCGCACAGTTTGTATAACTTCTTTCGATTATATGCCCTGTCTGCATATAGTGTGCTTATATTATATTTAACATCAATCCTTGCAATAAGATCACATGCTCCATAGTGGTCAGAATAAACTCCGCCACTGTATTTTGCTGCTATAACTTTTTTGCTACCTATCTCTAGCATTACATGCAGTTTTCTTGTTTGCTCATAGCGGCGATACTTTCTATCTGTACCATTTGCCTTGCTATGACCTGGAATATTATTGTAGATCAGTACTATCTATGGCAATCTCAATATCTTCTGTATTATTTTTATCATGTCTTCGATCATTAATTTTGATGTTAAGTTTTTTTAAGCCTTCTTGAGGCCTGGGAATAGCTAATAACTTGCAAGTTTTTCCTTACTTGCTCAAGGTACCCTGCTATAAATCCCGCTGTTTGTCTCAGACCTATTCTAAATAAATAAGTTATTATGTGAACCAGAATCACGACCTTATCGCTATAAATATAGTTGCCACCAGCCATTTTTGGACCTTTTTCGTACCAATTTTCTATGGCATCATTGACGTAATAAAAAATATTTCCCCTCTCTTGGAGAAATTTGTTATATTCATGGCAGTTACTGACTCTCATTTTTTGTGGCATATTTTTCTTTAGTAGGTTAAATGCTTGTCTTATAGTGAATTTTGTCAGTAACTGCCAGTTCTTTTTATTTGACCTATGCAACAAAGCCATTCCAGTGTCAAGCACTGGAATGACACCATCATACCTGTTGGAGTATGTATGTAGCCTTATCTCACACTCCTGTCATGCCAGTCTGGAATCTACCGTCTTAAACATCAAGATAAAAATTATTGTTTTTTATCATAGCATTTAAACAAATGATGATTTTTCTCATTACAGCAACTAAAGCAACTTTAGCGGCTTTGCCGGAGTCAACTAAACGCTGGTAAAATACTTTCATTTTTTTATTATGACGCATTGCAACCACAGTAGACATGTATAATGCTTTTCGAGCATAAAATCTGCCACCTATGACTTGGGCCTTGCTCACTTTCCTTCCGCTTTCACTAGTTTTTGGTGCAACTCCAACTAGACAAGCTATTTCCTTATTATCTAACCTGCCAAGTTCAGGTACCTCTATGAGTAGGATACTTGCGGTTTTCCGTCCAACACCTTTATAGCTAGTTAGCAGTTTGCTTTTTTCCTTCAAATCAGGATCAGAGTTTATTATATCTTCTATGTCTTGCCTAACTTGCTCTAATTGTTTTTTTGCAAATTCTATCTGTTTTTCTATATATTCCCTGGCTTTTCCTGTAACCTTATGTGTAATAGTCTAGACTTAATCTGACAAGCATGAATTAACTGACAGAAGAATTAACAAAGTCAAAACCAAAATCAGCATCCTGTTTAATGCTATCAATATTTTTCTGATAAGCAATATGCATACTATCAAAAAAGGTTTGCATAGGAGTCTTACCATAGCAATATTTACCTGAATGCGGTCTAGATCTATTGTAAGAATGCACCCAATGGTCTACGTCTAACTGAAGTTCTGCCAAAGAGGTGTAAATTTTCTTTCTAAAGATAATATTGTAACATTC
>NZ_QJHA01000006.1:0-44082 GCF_006334525.1 Wolbachia endosymbiont of Leptopilina clavipes | reverse complement strand
TTTTTCTATATCCTCCGACACTCTATTTGCATACAATGGCTTGCTTTTGCTTATCTCGTGTAAAGCCTCTTCTCCTCCTGTTTCATACAGTTCTTTGAAGCGATAAATGTATCCCTTGAATATCCCATTACTTTACACGCCTGTGATACATTTCCTAATTGCTTTGCAAGTTCTAGCAATCCCAACTTTGGTTTTAGTATTTTTTCTTGTGTTGTATTCATATCTGACACTCCTTTAAAACTTGTCTATATTTTTATCTTACTTTGTTTGCTTGTCAGATCAAGTCTAGACTATTACAGTTGAAGCGTAGACTTCGTAAACAACATGTTGCCATCCACTTCCGCCCTAACAAGTATAGTGCGGCTTGGCTAAAATTAAACTAGCCATATCAGACCGCGGAGAGAACCATGGAAGCATGCTACTTAATCTATGTAAAATTATTAAAGATTACGGAGGAAATATGCTATTTTGATTTGTGTAAAAATTATTGTTGACTTATGTGCAATTAGAGAACCTTAGCTAGTGAGAGAAGAATTTGTTTTGGGATCTTGGTCTACCACTTGTTCTACGCGAATTTATATCAATTTATTACTTTATTTCTCTGTTTTTTTGAAATTCCCCTCATAAAATTAAATAGCTTACTGTAAAATTATAGTCTTAAGTCCTTGTTTGCAGGTTGTACAGAGACGCTGTTAAATGAAGATATAGGTGACCTATTAGTTAAGTTAACTGTGCTTTTATCTTCAAATTGCAATGCTTCACTTATATTTTCTAATTTTCTTTTTTTTAGGTAGTGTATGTTCATCAAATGTCTCTAGGTTTCTTTTATGTGATTGTGTTTTTAAGTCTGGAGCTAAGTGCATATCTTCAAGATAATAAATAATTTCTTCTGAGTTAGAATATACAATAACATAGTCCAAAAGACTCATATTTTTTTCATCTTGTCTATCTATACTAGCTCCTTTCTCTATAAGGTATTCAACAATATCTAACTGACCATGCATAACAGCAAAGTGCAAAGGACTCTCACCTTCTTTGCTACGTAGATTTATATTAGCTCTTTTCTCTACAAGATATTTCACAATATCCAATCTACCATATATAACAGCAAAGTGCAAAGGACGCATGTTATTTTTATCCTTTATATTTATACTAGCTCCTTCCTCTACAAGGTATTTAATAATATCTAAGTGACCATATATAGCAGCAAAGTGCAAAGGACACATACTATCTTTGTTTAATGATTTTATTATAGCCCCTTGCGCTACAAGGTATTTAGCAATATCTAAGTGACCATATACGGCGGCAAAGTGCAAAGGATTCATACCTTTTGTGTTATTTAGATTTACATCACCCCCTTTCCTTACAAGATGCTGAACAGTACCTAAGTGACCATGTATGATAGCATAATCTAAAGAAGTAAAATTCTTTTCATCAATAGCATTAATAACTTTACTTAATTTATCAGGATATATTTTCTCTAATATCAGCTTAATAACCTTTTCATTATCATCTTTGGCTAGCAAATGTAAGATAGTACCTCCATCATAAATAGAATCAATAAATTCATTAACTAATCTACTATATTTGCTTGCATGACTCCAAACAGACTTAACGTGATTTGGATTCGTAAGGCAAAATGATGTCATCATTTCTCTTAAAGTTTCTTCTTCTATTCCTGTTCGTTCTTTCTCTACTCTTACTGTTTTTTGTATCCCTTTATGAACTCTTGCTATTGACTCCTCTAGCTCAATCACTGAAAACTTATTGAGTAGATTAAGAGCATCCAAAACTTGTTGCTTACCTTTTTCTGATTTCTTCTGGAGGAAAATTTCTTCTATATCAATTTGATTGGGATCCAAGTAAGCCATATATGATACAATATCATGCGATTGCTGCCCAACATTTTTTTCTCTTCTTATTTTATTAAGGTTAAGCGTCAAAGTTATAAATAATTTTTTTGTGAGACCTAGCGCCTCGAGACAATCAGGATTCGGTTTTTTCATTTCTTCATTATAGAGTTTTAGATATTCACTAACATTAATCTTTTCTTGTTTAATATATGCTGTTGCTTGTGTCAAAGCTAATGGAAGATAGCCCAATGTTTGTGCTAACTCTACTAGATAGTAATCCTGTAACCTATCCTTTACTTCTAAGGTTCTTTCAATAAATGTTATAGCTTCTCCTAGAGAAAATCCATCATTCAACCGTGTCTTTTCTATTTCTTTTTCCCAATTCTTGCTACGAGAAGTAATTAAAACGTAAGGCTTTTCTCCATGAAAAAACAAATTAGGAAAATAGGATGGTAAAAATTTTTCGATCTCCTTATACTTACTGGTGTTATCAAAGATGAAAAGACTTTTTACGTCTCGAAAATACTGGCATACATCCTGGACAATAGATTCTATTTCTCTATCTCGAACAACATTAAAATCCATATCATTATCATTTTCTGTAGGAATTTCTAATTCTTTAGCTAAATTACGAAATGAATTGAAAAGAGTGTCATATGTTTTAGCATTTATCCATATAACTTTTGTCCAAATATTACTCTCCTTACTATATGCGTAGCTTCTAGCTAATTCACTTTTTCCCGTTCCATGTTTCCCATTAATTAAGACCACTCGTGACATTTCCACTTCTTGATTTTTACTGTCTAACTTCTTTTTTAATTCATCTAACATCACTTCTCTTTTTATAAAGAATTCTGGTAAATAGCCCAAATTAAAGGAAAATGTATTTTTATCTTCTTTTTCATGATGTATTCGCAAATCCTTAATTTCTTCACACAAGTCTTCTATATCTTTTTTTTTCGTCAGATCATTTCCATTAATCTCTTTTAATATACTATTGGCTAATTTTTTCTTTTTTTCCTCATCTAAAATATATTCATATTCTTCTTTTTTAGGTGAGTTAACAAGTACATATTTTTGTTCTACCTCCTTCCATTCTTCTAATTCCCATACAAAAGGAAGTCGATAGCCGTATTTTTCATGCTCATTCAATTGATAATACTTAGTAGCATTACCTTCTATTTTTTTTATTCCTACATTTTCATATAATGCTGAAGTTAGCAAAATTTCACCACTTTGCTTATCTTGTACTCGAAACCCAGGTTGAAATACTTCTGAATCTAAAGATTTCGCTGGTTTACATAAATATTGCTTAGCAAGTGTGTCACTTTTTGATTTACCTAAAACAACACCTTTAGTTATGCAAGAAACGGAAAGCTCTCCTTTCTCATTACTAGCTAAAATGTAATTTATTGCTCTAGATGCAGCATCTATTGCTAACTTCTCAACTCCCCTCTTCCAAGAAGAGGAATCGGCATCCACAATTCCAGTTAATTGCTTCTCAAATTTTTGAAAAATTTCCAAGCTAGCCTCTACTGAAGCCTTCCTTATTTCATCTTTGGAAAGCCCACTAATGATTGCAGAAATCCTTTTTGCTTTTTTCCTATGTTCTTTTGAATAAACAAAACCTATACATTCATTTATTTTATCAGGTATTAGTCGCATACCTGGTGAAACAGCACTCTTTATAGTTGAGTCAATCTGATCTACTATTCTGCCTGTTTTTCGTATTTTTGAACCCGGTTTTGCCTCTTTAGAAAATTGAGATAATTTTTCCTCTAATTCTCCAACAAAAGTCTCAACAAAAAAAGTTGCTTTTTTCACTATTTCATCACTTGTAATGCTTATACAGCTAAACATTTCTCATCATCAGTCAATGTACTACTGCTGCCTATAGATGAAGATCTTGTTACTCTAGGGCTCTCCTGACTTCGTCCACACTGAAGTTCTTCACTAGATAATATATTTTCATAATCAACTCTTGCTGATCCAGCATTCACATAATCCATTTGATTATCTGTTACTTGTTCCTTTGTATTTTCTTTACTTAACATAAAGCCCCCTATATTTTAATATTCATATTTTGATTGTTTTGTCGTAAACCTCTTTATCTGAAGATTGGTTTCAACATTTGATTCTTATGCAACTGTAACAAACCAATTTGCTGTAGAAACTTTACGGTAATCCTAAGTAACTTTAATTGCTGAGTAACAGTGTGCTTTTCTTTTGACTTCTGACTAAAATAGATATATTCTTAAAAAATCGAGAATTGCTTTCTGAGTGATATACATAATACAATGCATCTAACTCACACCCCATGTTTTCATTACGTTGGACTGCATTGTAGCTAAAAAGATCTAGCAAAGCAAGAATTTTTTTGCATACTTTAGCATCTTATTTTAGTTTTTATTTTAAAACTAAAGCAGCTCAGTTTCATGTACTTTTATTTCTTTATCGACTGTTATTTTTCTTCTTCAATGCATCTATGAGTAATGATAACGTGGACGGTAAAGCTTGTAAAGCAATTTTTTTATATAGCAAGATTCAGCTATTTAATAAAAAGATCGTGGCTAGACCAAAAAATATAAGAGCTGAGAGAATATCAGTTGTTGCTGATGTTAAGATTGAAGACGAAACAGCAGGATCGGATCTTAAACGATGAAGCATTATAGGAATGAAAGTTCCGATGAACGTTGCAATAATTGACATCATAATCATGGAGACCACAAAAATCATCTCCACTTTGACATTGTGAAACCTTATTGCTAACACTACTAATGAAATAGTAGATAAGATCACCCCGTTTATAAGACCTATTAAAAATTCTTTCATCAGTATTCTTTTTGCATTTTGCTCAGTTAGATATTTTGTTGCGATTGCCCGGATAGTTAGTGTTACTGTTTGGGATCCTGCATTTCCGCTCATCGATGCAATGATTGGCATAATTATTGGCAGTACTATAAAACTTTGTATTACGTTATCGAAAAAGCCAACTACTATAGAACATATTGTTGCAGCTAAGAGGTTAAACAGTAACCAAGGTAGTCTTTTAATTATAGTTTTATGTATAGGGGCATTTATATCAGATTTAGAAGATACACCGCTTATTTTAAGCACATCCTCTTCTGCTTCTTGTTGAACAATTTTGATTACATCCTCAATAAGGATTACACCTATAATTTTACCATTCTTATTTACTACTGGAGCTGATAATAGAGAGTAATCTTTAAATATTCTTGCTACTTCTTCTTGGTCCATTCCAGTTTTAATTATTTTTATATCTTGACTCATTATCTCTTTTATTATTGTTTCTCCTGAGTGAGATATTACCTTATTTAAGTTGAAAATGCCTATGGGTTCTAATTTTGAGTTAATGATGAAAATTTGATAAAATGTTTCTGGTATTTTTTTATAGTTGCGCAAGAATTCCATTAGCTGATTTATCGTCCAATAATATGGAGCTATAACCATATTTTTATGTATCAACCTTCCTGCACTTTCTTCTGGGTATGATAACAATTCCTCTACTAATTTTTGAGTTGCATTGGGTAAGTAGTTAAGTATATTTTCTATAGACTTTCTATCTAAATCTTTCACTATAGCTACTATGTCTTCTATATCAAGAAGCATTAGTAACTTTGCTGTATTTTCTATTCCCAATATTTCTATGATCTCTACTTGTAAATCTGGTACTACATGTACTAAGGCATCACTTAACAAATGTTGATCGAGGATATTAACTAATTTCTCCCTGTGATCACTGATCGAAGTAGATAAAAAATAAGCTAACTGAACGCTATCTATCGTTTTTACAATATTACGAACATTCTCTAATTCTTGATTATCGAGAGACTCTATTAAATCATCAATAGCCTTTTTGTCTAAACCATAATGAGAACTTGTTTTAATATTCATTACTTTACCTTATTTTTTTAATAAATATACACACTTGATTTTATTGAACATTCAAGTATAATAAAATTATTTTGAATTAACTATTATATGGTTAAATTTCTATTTTGTTTGCTGTTATTGTTAGTGATAATAAATATATTAAAGTCTAAAGTATAATGAAAACCCATCCAGAAATCCTTGAATACTTTCAAGGCTTAAATAAAAGTATTTCTCTTATCAGGAGGTGTCTTTGACATAGAAAAATTGAAGTTGCGTCTTGAAGAGCTGGATTCTCAAGCGTCGAATGATAATCTGTGGCAAGACAATCAAAAAGCACAAGAGATTTTAAAAGAACGCTCTAAAATTAAGCATGAAATAGAATCGTTTTCAAAGCTAGAAAGCGATTACAACGATTCTATCAGCTTGATGAAATCTGCTATTGATGAGAGTGATGAAGAATTTTTTTCTGAAGTTAAAGGTGAGTTAGTAAAGCTAGAGAAATTAATCAAACTTAAAGAGACAGAATCCTTATTTACTGGTGAAGCAGATAACAATAACTGCTTTTTAGAAATCCACTCAGGAGCTGGTGGAACAGAGAGCAATGATTGGACTGAGATGCTCATGCGCATGTATACAAGATGGGCAGAAATTTATCACAATTTTAAAGTTGAAGTTGTAGAAAAATTAGATGGTGATGCAGTTGGTATAAAATCTACAACAATAAAGATCATCGGAGAAAAAGCTTACGGGTGGGCAAAAAGCGAAAGTGGAGTTCATAGATTGGTTAGAATATCACCATTTGATGCAAATGGTAAACGTCATACCAGTTTTGCAAGTGTAGGAGTAACTCCAGTGATTGAAGATTCAATAGATATTGTTGTGGATGAAAAGGATTTAAAGATCGACACTTACCGTGCTTCTGGAGCAGGTGGTCAGCATGTAAATAAGACTGAAAGCGCGGTACGTATTACGCATATTCCAACAGGCGTTGTAGCTCAATGCCAAAATGGTCGTTCTCAACATAAAAATAAAGATGAAGCACTTAAACTACTTAAAGGACGTTTATATCAAATTGAATTGGAAAAAAAAGAACAGAAAATGGCCGAAGAATATGGCAAGAAATGCGATATAGGTTGGGGCAGTCAGATCAGATCGTATGTTATGCATCCGTATCAAATGGTAAAGGATTTAAGGACTGGACATGAAGTTGGCAATATAAATTCCGTTTTTGATGGCAATATAGATTGTTTCATAGTTAGTGTATTGGAGTTAAAATGAGATTTATTAAAAAGCTAAGTTTTATGCTCTGCTAATAAGGGGAAAAGAAAACCAAAACCTATTGAGAAAAATGGAACAATTTTGTGAATATATCTATTATCCAAGTAGCTGATGAAAATGGCAACTCATTTCTTATGGGCACAAAAATGTAATATGAAGAGAAATCTTCGTACATTAAGTTGTAGCCGCGCAACGTCTGCCATTGATGATTATTTCACCTACTGTAACTGCTGCTAAAATAAAGCAGTAATACACTTGTGTTAACAAAGAAATAGGTGAGACAGAAGCAATGCTACCTGCTAGCAGCAGCTGGGAACCATAAGGCAAAATGCCTTTTGTAACGCAAGCAAAAATGTCTAACAAGTATGCACTACGGTATGACGGAATATTATGCTTTTGCGCGAGCCTTTTTGCAATATCGCCACTTAATAAAATAGCAATGGTATTATTAGCAACTAAAACAGTAAACATAGATGCTATGCCCGCTATTACAAATTCAGCTTTAGTTTTTGTGATATTGCTTTCATCGATAAGTTTGTGTAATGCCTTTTGACCCTGCTTGTACATTATATGACTCAATCCGCCAATAAATAGAGCAAATATCACTATCTCGTTTACTTTTTTGAAACCGTCATATATGTCATGAGAGAGTTGAATGATAGTATAGTCAAAAAAAGTCATCCCTAATACACTAGCAACAATTATATTTATAGTTATTGTTACTAAAGTAGTAACTTCAAATAACCCCATGATTATTAAAGAAATATAAGGAATAATCTTTATTACTGATAAATAATCTAAATTTGATGTAGGAATAATTTTTGTACTATCTGCCATAATTGCCAGATAGACAAGCGTTATAATGCTGGCAACAAATGCTACTTTAGAATTCACTTTAAGTTTATCCTTTATCGTGGCCCCCTGTGAAGAAACAGATGCAATAGTAGTGTCAGATATCATTGAAAGATTATCACCAAATACGGCACCTCCAACTACAGTTGCAGTTCCTATTTCAAGACCAAAAGCCCCACTTTTTGCTAAGTTAACAGCTATTGGTACCATTAATACAACAACTCCCATAGACGTACCAATTGCAGTTGATATAAAAGCGGAAGCCAAAAATACTCCAGGCAGTAGTAATCTTGCTGGAAGGAAATTGAGAATTAAATCAGCAACAGTATCTGCACTACCAATTGATTGAGTCACCACAGAAAATGCTCCAGAAAATAGAAAAGTTAAACACATAGTAAGGGTGTTTTTATCGCCCATACCCTCGATGACAGTATCGATGTTACGTTGAATTTTACCTGCACTGCATGCAACAGCAAAAAATAGCGCCGGTAGTAGGCAAATTACCGGTGAAACTTGGCTAAGCGGATTATCAATTCCAATAAAGGAAAAATAGACACCACTTCCAAGGTATAAGATTAAAAAAATAACCAAAGGAAAAAAAGCTGTCATTTTACTGCCTTAAAACCTATGATTATAATCAATTAAGTGGTTTCAGGCAAGCTTGGTTTTCTGTAAGTTAATAACAGTCCTTTTAGACTCTCAAGTTACGCTATGGAAAATGCGTTGACTATTCTACCATAATATATAGCATCAAAAAATACTCTATAGTATGAGGTAAAGCTATGGTAATGACATATGAACAGTGTAACATAATATTAGGTGTAATTGATCAAGAGGTAAATTTAAGTAAAGACAATGTAATTGAAAGAATAAAAGAGCTATTAAAGGAAGTAAAGATACTAGGGCAAGCAGAAACATCAAGAATGTTAGAAGAGATATCGCATGGATTAGAAGTATCAGGCGAGAGTACAAGAGACACAAGAGCCATTAAAAAAGAGACTAAAGGTGGTAAATGTACCGCAGACAAAAGAAGAAGTAAAAAAGATACTAAAGGAGTCAAGTGTATCAAATGCGCAACAGATGGTAAAAAGAATGCTAAAAAGGTTAGGTGTACAAGAGACATCAGAAGAATCAAAAGCAGTGGCGCTAGAGGATGTGCTAAATGCACGAAAGATCTCAAAAAAGGTACCAGTGATGCTAGATACACAAAAGATACTAGAAATACTAAATAGACTAAAGAAAGAAAGTGGAAATGTGTATAAAGAGTGGAAAGAAAATGAGTTTAATGTAAATTATTGGTTTGAAATAGATCGTTTGCATGAACGCTTTTCATACACGTTATTATATTTAGCTATTGATTTTGAGCTGAACAATTTAATCAATGCTATGCTTAAAGTAAAAGGAGTCGATATTAATGCAACAAGTCCGTTGTTCAAATGGACTGCTTTACATTGGGCTGTTGAAGATAGGAACATAGAAGTAGCACGCAAGCTAATAGAAAAAGGGGCAGATGTTAATCTGTTGGATTCATCTCAACGGACTACTTTATATCAGCCAGCTGTAAATGGCGATATAGAAATAATAAAAATCTTAGTAACGAAGAAGGTAAATCCTAATGTGGAAGATCTGATGAACTTGACTGCTTTATATGAAGCTGCCAGGAATGGCCATAAAGAAGTAGTAAGGTTCTTAATGAATAATGGAGCAGATGTTAAGAAGAATGGGGCGCTTAAACTTACTCCTTTACATATTGCTGTTGCAAATGTTGATAGAGCAATGGTGGATTGTATAATAAAAAACGACAAGAATATCGACAAAAATATTGAGATAGTAGATGTATTTGGATGGACTCCTCTATATTGGGCTGTTACAAAGAACGATATTTCAATATTAGAAGACCTATTAAAGTGCATATCAGAATATGGAGCAGATGTTAATCTAGAGGATAATTTAATTGGACGATCTCCCTTACATATTGCTGCTACGAATGGTAATGTGGGAGCAGTAGAGCTCTTAATAAATATGGAGCAAATGTTAACCATAAGGATGCATGGGGATGGACTCCTTTTAATTGTGCTGCTACAAAAGGCAATAGAAAAGTAATGTATTATCTAATAGCCCATGGAGCAAGTATTGAGACGAATGATCCACAGAAAATATTACTTTCTATTTGTCCATATAATTATCTAGAAGCAGTAACTACTATGATACAACTTGGAATATGGAAGGATGTGATGAAATTGATGGGAGCTGAGTTTTTACGTTGTGCTGCCAGACATGGTGATACACTAATGGTACATGCTCTATTAGAAGCTGGAGTAAATGCTAATGCAGATGATGATTTAGGATCAACTGCTTTACATAAAGCTGCCAAGTATAACCATCCGGAAGTAGTAAGGATCTTAATTTTATATGGAGTAGATGTTAATGCACAGGATAGCTCTGGACAATCTCCTTTAGCTTATGCTGTCGAACGTAGACACTGGATAGTAGTAATGACCTTACTATGTTATCGCGCAAATACTTCATTGCCTGATCACTGTGGTGAAACTGTAAGAGATTTAGCTGAACGTCAAGGTATAAGTAATCTTCTAGTGGAAGCAGAACAAAGAGCAATAGCTACACTTACACAGCTTGACTTAGAATCAAGTATACTCAGAAACAAAAAATTAATGACAGTGCAACACATAGAATCACATATGTTGAGAGAAATAGAATCACATAATCTATCTATCAGCTTTGAACGTATGATAAGAGATCAAGCTAATCAAATTGAACAATTACAGTATAACGCTAAACTTAATGGAAAAGAAGTAGCACTTATAACTGACCGCATTAAATGTGTGCAGTTAGGGACTAACACTAAAGCGTGTCCAGATGAAATGGATGGAGTAAAAGAACAAATATTACATAGTCCTTACAGGTGGTCATGTCGCACTAAAAATGTTAATGTAGGAAGAGTAACATCTTTAGCTAACGGCATTGAGTGTATGAAGTCAGGGCCTAACACTGAAGCGTGTCCAGGCCCTAGTACTAAAGAGCCTAATACTCACCTCTCTATGATCGAGAAACTATCATTGTTACCACTTTACTCAGCTGTAGGAAAATATGAAGCTGTTATAAAGAGTTAAATAATCCTCTAAATTCCAGCACGCAGCACTCGATGCAAGCAGCTGAAACTGAGGAGTACATTAGGTATGTTAGATTTTAGTTTATACACAATAAAATTTTTATAAGTAAGATGTCAGAAGGTATCAAAACCATATTAGTAGAAGACAATAACGTTAGGCTCGATAGGTACATTAGAAGAATTTTTCCCAATTTGAAACAATCTGCAATTGAGAAGTCTTTAAGGAAAGGATTAATCAAGGTTGATAATTGCACGGCAAAATCCAGCGATAGAGTGAATTCTGGGCAAACTATAACGATAAGATACTTAGATTATATTGAAAACACTAATTCTGATCGTAAATATAATGAAAAATTAGTAAATTTACTGAGAGACAACATACTATATGAAGACGAGTATATATTAGCTATAAACAAGTCAGCAGGAATAATCGTTCAAGGCGGTATAAAGGTAAAAATTAGCATTAGTGACTTGCTTGACCAAATAAGAGAAGGGGAAGTATTTAAAATTGTCCATAGACTTGATAGAGATACAAGCGGAGTAATAATATTCGCGCGCAATGCCAGTGTTGCAAGATACCTTATGGAAGAATTTAAAGGACGGAGGATAAAAAAAACTTACCTAGCATTAACTTCTGGTATACCGAGCAAAGATAATGGAATAATAGACTACCCGTTGGTGAAAAAATATATTTCAGGGCAAGAAAAAGTAGTTATTGATGAAGACTCACCTCAAAATGCCACTACGCATTTTTCAATTATATCAAGATTAAAACATAATGTTGCTTATTTAAAATTACAACCAATTACCGGCAGGACACATCAGTTACGTGCGCATTTAGCTCATATAAATTGCCCTATTCTTGGTGATGGTAAATATGGTGGTAAAAAAGCTTTTATCGATGGGGTAGTAAATCAGATCCACCTTCATTCGCATTCTTTATCTTTAAAATTGCCAAATAATAAAGAAATCACTATTACTGCTCCTATCCCTAGGCACATCGAAAAATCTATTGAAGTGCTATCTTTCAACTGAAACGATTTCACCAATCAACTTTTCTATCTTTGGCTTTAATTTGAAGTACAGATATTAGGCTAATTAATGCACAGATAGTAAGATAAATGCCTGCTGCAAGTTTTGTTTCAGTTTTTTCTATAAGCCACATGCATATCGATGGAGAAAGGCCGCCAAAAATACCTGCAGATATGTTATGTGCGAGGCTAAAGCCAGTGCATCTAACTTTTGTTGGAAATAACTCGCAGGCGAGAGAATTATATATTCCAAAAGATGCGCCTATCGGCACACTTATTAATAGAAAAGTGAGCGTTACAATATAGTGGTTATCATATGATAATAGTGAAAGTGCCGGCAAACTGACACAAGCTAAAGCTAATAACGTAGGAATGATCACGTTTTTTCTTCCAACTTTATCAGATAGTATTGCAAACAGCACTGCAGACGTCCCAAATGTAATTTCAACCATAATCCTTACTACATTTTTAATATCAATATCTGAAAGAATAAGCTCTTTTACAGATATGTTGTAAAACATGATTACTGAATAAACAATTGCGTTTTGAGCAATACCAAGTCCAATTGCTATCACAAATGCTCTTTTATAATTCTTGATTAATTCTAAAAAGGGAGAATTAGATAAGCTTTTATTTTGGTCATGAGTTTTATATGCTAGACTCTCTTCCATTATGTACCTTATTAAAAAGCCTATTACACCCATAACAGAGCAGAAATAGAAGAGCAACCTCCAGCCCCAAATTTCATAATTTTCACCTGTAAACTCTTTGCAAACAGCTATCATTACAAAGCATGTAATAGAACCAAGAGCACCACTAAAAGCTTTCATGCTACCTAAAAAGCCTAGATTTTTTTTATCGCTTGAATGCTCTATTAAAAAAGCTGAATTGATACTTGTTTCTCCACCTACTGCCATTCCTTGTGTTATTCTACAAAGCAGAAGCAGCATAGGAGAAAATATTCCTATTTCTTTAAAGCTTGGTATAATCGCAATTGCAGTAGATGATATCGAAGCTAATATTACGGAAGTCAGCAAAATTTTCCTTCTGCCGTATTTATCTCCAATGTAACCAAAAATAAATGCACCAAGTGGTCTAAATCCAAATCCAATTGCAAAACTGCCAAGAAATTTGATTGTGCTTAAATAATCACTTTCTGAAGGAAAAAAAACGTTGCTTATTATATGCTTTAAAACTCCAAACAGAGTTACTTCATACCATATAATCATATTGCAGATTATGCTTGATAGTATTGCTTTTTGAATATTGTTCATAACTTCCAGTTTACCACACTCCGGTATAAAAATTTTTATTCAACAACCTTTAAAGACAACTCACGTAAATGCTTATCCTCTACTTTAGAAGGAGCACCCATTAGAACATCTTCACCTTGCTGATTCATAGGAAAACAGATTACTTCACGAATGTTCGGCTCATCAGCAAGCAGCATAACCATTCTATCAACCCCTGGTGCTATTCCACCATGAGGTGGCACTCCAAACCTAAATGCACGCACGAGCGCACCGAATTTTGTATCAACTTCCTCTTTACTGTAGCCTGCAATGGCAAAAGCTCTGTACATAATATCTAGTTTGTTATTACGAATTGCTCCACTTGACAGCTCTATTCCATTGCAAACAAGATCATATTGGTAAGCAAGGATATCCAGTGGATTCTTTTCTTCTAAATCTTTCAAGCCACCATGTGGCATAGAAAATGGATTATGAAAGAAATCAATTTTTTTACTTTTATCGTCATACGCAAAGTAAGGAAAATCAATCACCCAACAGAATTTGAAGATATTGTCATCTATAAGACCTAGTTCTGATCCCAAAAGAATACGCACTTTCCCTGCAATTATTGCTGCTTCATTTTCCTTATCAGAAGCAAAAAATACACTATCTCCAGGTTCTATATTTGTTATTTCTTTTATGGAATTTAACCTATTGTCATCAAGGAATTTAGCAACTGGTCCTTTTGCAATTCCATCTTTATCGAACGTTATATATCCAAGACCTTTAGCACCGAATTCTTTTTGTGCATGTTCTATTTTTTTATCAAAAAAGCTACGAGGTTCTTCTGCTGTTTTAGGAGCAGGAATGGCTCTCACTACCATACCTCGCTCAATATTGCTTTTGAAAATATTGAACTCTGAATTACGGAAAATTTCTGTTACATCGCTGATCAATAGTGGATTGCGCAGATCTGGTTTATCAGAACCGTATTTGAGCATTGCGTCTTTGTATGTAATACGTGGAAAATCTTTATCAACTGATTTGCGAGAAAATTTGGCAAACACTTTATATAAGGTAGATTCAATAACCTGAAATATATCTTCTTGAATTACAAAAGACATTTCAAGATCTAGCTGATAAAACTCCCCAGGAGAACGGTCAGCCCTTGCGTCCTCATCACGAAAACAAGGTGCAATTTGAAAATATTTATCAAACCCTGAAACCATGAGCAGCTGTTTAAAAATCTGCGGAGCTTGTGGTAATGCATAGAATTTACCAGGATTCAGTCTGCTTGGCACCAAATAATCACGCGCCCCTTCAGGAGATGAAGCAGTAAGTATTGGAGTTTGAATTTCCAAAAATCCTTGCTCTATCATGAGCCTTCTCAGCTCTGCAATGATTTTTGAGCGTAGAATAATGTTGTTACGGGTTTTTTCACGTCTTAAGTCAAGAAACCGATATTTAAATCTCATATTTTCTGGGTATTCTTGCTCACCGGCAATACTTGATAATATACTTCTTTCTTCTTTTGCTATTTCTTCATTACAGTGGAACTCAACTTCCGATTCAACTTGTAAATTACTAACTATAACTTCAATTTCTCCTGTGGAAATAGAGCTATTTACCGTATCTTCAGTTCTAGCTTTGACTATTCCTGTGACAGTAATCACACTTTCCGATTTTAAATTTGAAATTTCATCAAAAAAGTCTTTGTCATTATTGAATACCAGTTGAGTAATTCCATAAAAATCTCTTAAATCAACAAAGATTAGGTTACCATGGTCACGTTTACGGTACAGCCACCCAGAGAGAGTAACTTCCTTTTCTACATCATTCTTCCTTAATTCATTACACGCGTGAGTTTTATAGCAGTTCATTTAATTGAAATTTCTAGAATACAGAAAGATTATAAAATAAATTAACCTTTGGGCAAGATAATATCTAAAGATCCTTTACAAACAATTCTGATTTGGATATAATTTCTTTGATTGTGTGTGTTGAAGTATACTTATGACTCCTGAAGAAAAACAAAAATTCTAGCTGAAAATAAGAAGAAAGATTCTGTATTAAAGGAACTTTCTAGCGCTGTTACCAAGAACGACTTAGAAAAAGTAAAATCAATTTTCGAGGGAAATAGTCCTATTATTAAAGATGTTGTTGCTGAGGTTAATTCTGCAAACAGTATAAATTTATTAGGTTATGCTGTTGATAGTGAAATGGCTAAATATCTAATAGAAAAGGGTATAAGTTTTAGCGCTGCAGTCACAAAGGCAGTTCAAAGCAGAGATTTAGAGTCAGTAAAATCAATCTGTCAGATGAATAGCTTAATAGCTAAAGATGAGTTACAGCAAAATTCTAAGCCTCTAGAATCTGCAACTTATGATCACAAATTTAATGATAAAATTGCAAGGTATTTGATTGAACAGGGTGCAAATCCTAATGCAACCGATAAGTGTGGTCGTTGCTTACTTCATCTGCAAATTGCACAAGGCAATTGAAAAGGAGCTAAGGCTTTAATAGAAAACGGTGCAGATGTAAACATAGTAAATCAAGAGGAAGATGGTTATTGGATGTCAGGTATAGATAGTGGTGCACTAAAAGGTCAGGCAGCACTATTTTGTGCAATTCGAGCATACAAAAAGAATATAAATACAGCAGAAAATACAATCCTAAACCCTGAAAAAGCTAATGAAGCTTTAGGATTTATAAGTTATTTAATAGAAAAAAAGCAAACTCAAATATCAAAGATTGTAATGAAAAAACTCCTCTAGATACTGCTATATTTTTTGACACTCCAGAGATAGTAGAATTATTAATAAAAGCTGGTGCTGATCTTAATGCTGGAAAGAAAAAAGCAGAAGATGTTTTAAATTATGCTGTTACTGTAGGGCATATAGATATAGGGAAAGCTGCAATTCGATATATTTTGGAACATGACTCACACTGGTTAACAACTTCAAATAAACCAGATCTTCTCAATGACCAACAAGAGTTATCAGTCTACTGGGACGAATATAAAGCTCAAGTTAAAGAACTTCATGATATAGTGGAAGATAGAATTGACTTGACTGGTGACGGCTCTACCCGTCCTATAATGAGAACAATAAATGGCTTTTTAGATCATGAAAGTAGAAAAAATCTAGTAAAATCATCATTCATATCTAGTGCTGAGGCACCAGAAAATTTTTGTCCGAGAAAGCTGGCTGTTATAAGTGTAGCTGCAATAACCTGTGCTTTAGCGATATACTTTCTTGCTCCATTAATAATGGGTTCCTCTATTGGGGTTGGCACTCAATTGGCATTAGGAGCTGTAGGTGCAGTTGTAGGTGGTGGAATTGGAATCTTGACCAATGTGGCAATAGATCAATGCTACGTTAATTTAGCTGCTCAGAAAGCTGACTAAAATTAAAGCGTCATAGATTGCTAAAACTCCATGATTGTGTAGTAATATAATATTACTTTCCTCAAGCCTTTAGCTCCTCAAACACTTCACTTGCTCTATTTAAAACAGAGTCAGGAAAACCAGCAAGTTTTGCTACATGTATTCCATATGACTCATCTGCAATGCCTTCAATTACTTCATGTAGAAAGATAACCTCTCCGTTCCATTCTTTTATTTTCATACAAAAACATTTCACATTTTCTAAGTATTCACCTACTTTAGTTAATTCATGATAATGAGTTGCAAAAATGGCGCGGCACTTATTTACATTGTGAATATGTTCAATCACTGCCTGTGCAATAGATAATCCATCATACACTCCTGTGCCCCTACCAATTTCATCAAGTATCACCAAGGAACGATCTGTTGCCTGATTTACTATCGTTGCTGTTTCGATCATCTCTACCATGAAGGTAGAATAACCAGCTGTTATATTATCTGTTGCACCAACCCTGCTAAATATCTTGTCAATCACTCCTACATGCGCACTCTCTGCTGGCACAAATGACCCCATGTGAGCTAAAACTGCAATGAGAGCGTTTTGCCTCAAGAAAGTGCTTTTTCCAGCCATATTAGGACCAGTAATTAGATGTATACCAGCTAAATTGATGCTATTTGCAATGAATTTATCGTTAACTTCAACCACTGGATGTCTTCCGCTACAGATATTGAACTCTTTGCTGTCATCAATGATGGGTTTTACGTAATTATTTTGCACTGCAAGCTCTGCAAACGCGGTTCTAATATCAAGTTTTGCCAAAGCATTTGCAGCAAGAGCAATTTTTTCAGATTCTTTAGCGACTTCACTACACAGTTCACTAAAAATTTTCATTTCTAAGCCGATTGCAGCATCACGTGCCGTAAGAATTTTATTTTCTAGTTCTTTCAATTCATTAGTAGTGTAGCGCATGCTATTTGCTAAGCTTTGTCTATGAATAAATATATCCGAAGTTATTTTGTGATTTGCCGATACTTCAACGTAATAACCGAGTATGTTGTTATGTAATATTTTAAGTGCGGCAATACCAGTTAGGTCGCGATAAGATTCACGGAGTTTGGTTATTAGTTTATTACTATTATTTAATATGTAGGATAACTCAGATAATTCTGAGTTGTATTTTGAGTGAATAAATCCTCCTTCTTTCACGGAACTGAGGTTATTATCAAGTATAGCACTATTTAACAGTTCAAATAGGTCTTTATGATTGCCAAGGCTTTTATGTATTGTGCTTAGTTCACTTTCGTCACTACTTATCACCTGAGTAGTAGACACTGGTTCCTTTTCTCTGGTCAAGCACTGGAATGACATCTGAGAGTTAATTTCTGATTTTTCACTTAAACAATAATTATGCAAGGTAGACAGAAACTCAGACAACTCTAAAGTTTTTCCTAGGCCTATTTTTAATAGGTTCATATCCTTTGGTGAACCACACCCTAGTATTAAGCGCGATAAAGACCTCTCAATATCTGGAATGTTAGATAATATCTCTCGTATTTTTCTGCGTGGCTCATGATTATTTACAAAAAATTGAGCGGTGCTGAGCCTCAAATTAATTGCCTTAGAGCAAGCAAGGGGTGAAGCGAGCATTTGTTTGAGCAGGCGTCCACCAGAGGCTGTTACTGTGTGATCAATAACTGAAATTAGTGAACCTTTCTTTTCACCAAATTGAGTTGAAAACAACTCAAGGTTTCTCCTTGCTGAAGCATCAATAAGCATGAAATTTTGTTGCTTATAGGTTTTTGGGAATTCAAGCCTTGGAATGGAGCCCCTTTGTGTTACTCTGACATATTCAAGCAGTGCACCACACGCCATGATTTCTACTTTGCTGAAATTTCCTATACTCCCAAGTTCCCTGATTTTATAAAACTCGCATAACGTTCTGTGAGATTTACTATACTCAAAAAAGCTCTGTGCGTGTTGCGTAATTGATATTTTATAATTTTTTAAAATCGATCTAATTTTTTCGTCCTCAGTGAATTTTTCAGAAATTAATAATTCTCTTGGTGATATACGCAATAAATCACTATCTAGAGCTTTCAAACTCGTTAAAATGTGAAAAAATTTTCCCGTCGATAATTCAAGCCAACTAATAGCATATTCGTCATTTTGTTCAACTATGGATGCGAGATAATTATTGCTTTTATCCTCCAGTAGTGAATCTTCTATAATTGTACCCGGAGTTACAACTCGCACTACATCACGTTTTACTATGGATTTATAGCCCCTCTTTTTTGCTTCATCAGCAGTTTCTAATTGGTCACAGATTGCTACTTTGAATCCTAAATCTATTAGCTTGTGCAGGTAAGACTCACTACTGTGTGCTGGCACTCCACACATCGGTATTTCTTGCCCATTTGAATTGCCCCTCTTGGTTAGCACTATATTCAGCAATTTCGCAGCTTTAATAGCATCATCGAAAAACAATTCATAAAAATCGCCCAGTCTATAAAACAATAGATGATCCGTGTATTGAGCTTTCAAATTTAAATATTGCTCCATTACAGGGGTATTTTTTTCTCTTATTAAGTTCATAACATTTTTAAATATGTTAGCAGCAAACCACTTACTCTGGTGTTGGTTATTTTATTATGGATCAATAATTTTTTTTAGCTATAGTACAAAAACAAATAGTTTGAGGTAGAATTATGGAATATGAACGGTTGTTAAAAATATTAAGGACAATAAGTGACTTAAATGAGAACAATATAATCGAAAGGGTAAAAGAGGAATTGGAAAAAGAAGATCCAGACACGTATAAAAAGTGGCAAGATAATGGATTTAACATAAATTATACATTCGATGATCAAAGTACATTGTTACATATAGCTGCTAGAAATGATCTTGTAAAGATAGCAGAGCTTTTAATAAAAAAGGGGGTAATGTTAATACAGCAGATCAAGATGGATGGAATCCTTTACACTTTGCTGCTGCAAGTGGTAGTATAGGAGTGGTAGAGATTCTCATAGCAAACGGGGCTAATGTTAATACAGCAGATCAAAATTGGTATACTCCTTTTCATTGTGCTGCTCACAATGAAAATAAAGAGATAGTAGAACTCCTATTAGACACTGGAGCTAATGTTGATGCAGTAAGTCAGGCTGAGAGTACTGCATTACATCATGCTGTTTCTGCTGAAAATTACCAAGTGGAAATAGTAAAAGCTATCATAGAAAAGGAAGCTGCTGTTGACATAGCGGATAAATACGGGCGTACTCCGTTATGCTGGGCTATTAAAAATGGCTATTCAGAAATAGCAAGAATTCTACTTGAAAACAAAGCAGATCCTTTATTGGGACATAAAAGTTTTAACACATTAAAGCTCTTGATTGAATTAATAAAAAATGATTTTAAGCACTCTAAGAAAGCAGAAGAAACACAGCAACAAGAGGATGATGAATATGAATTGATTAAATACTCACTGGTACTTCGCAATGACTGTTCTTTAACTGATATTGCTGAAAGAGGTGCATTTGGTAAGTTGATATCTACGTGGCTTGTTGACATGTCCAACTTAACAGAGAGTCAGAAGGAGTTGAATAAAAATTCTTAAGTACTTTTAAAGACTTTCCACATGTTACTTATAAGGATTATAAGAACGATGTTGAAAAAATTAAAAAATTTTTACTGGATCATAAAAGTAATCAAGATCTAAAAACCATCCTCAACCTTAAAAGAGGAGAATCTAAACTGACAATACTGCATATTCTATCAAGTATGGAATGTAGCAATGCGGGAGAATTCATAGATTTACTGTTGAATTCAGGTGCTGATCCTAATGAAAAGGACGACACAGGAAGAACACCTTTACATTATGCTACTCGTTCTGGTCATTGTGATACAATTATCAAATTGCTTCTAAGGAAAGGAGCTAATCTTGATATAAAGGATAAAAAAGGTAAAACCCCAATAGAATTTGCAGTTAATAATCCCAACCTTAATATTAAAGAGTACTTTTTAACTGATGATGTTATTTATGGAACTTTTCGTAAAAAACACAAGTTGACTATAATGGAAAAAAGTATTTGTGCAAAAGTGTAAATCTATGGGGGGAGGATTTTCTACTAGATGAGCAAGATCCAGGTAAATATTTTTGTAAATTAGATGAAGTTCAAGACATAAATCAGCTAGAACAGGTTGTAAATGAAGCTATAAAATCTAGGGTAAGGTTCAATCTTACTCGTGAGGGAAATATATATGAAAATACTTATGAGAGTAGGTATAATTTTACAGATTATGTAATAAGAAGAATTAGTGAATTAAAGATTTTTCAAGGTGAAAGGGACATAGAAGTTGCTAGTCGCATAGTATGTAATTTGGTAAAAAGAGGTGCAGTATTTGAAACTCTAAGTAGTATAATTGTAATTGATAAACTAGAGAAGTTTAAAGACCACAAAGCTAATCTTAAAGAAGCACGTAAAAGCTATATACATTACTCTCTAAGGTTTTTGGAAGCTGCAAAAAACGCAACTACTGGTAAGGTAAAAGAGGCAAAAATGGACAACTTCACTTTCTACTTGAAATACTCAAAGAATAGTATAGTCGAGGTTGCAAAAATCATAAATGGAACAGATGAAAGCACAGAATTTCGAAGAGACGTGATAGCAATCGGTGAAAGCGAGACAGAAATTTTAACAGAAGGTGGGGTAAGAAATTATACTGACCTTATAGGTAATATAGTACTGCTTTTCATACTGATTTGGGAAAAGTAGATGCTAGATTGTATTCTGATGTCCAAGATGAAGGAAAAATTATAGTAGAAGTGAGTAACAAGGAGGAAATATTGGAAAAGTTTAAAAATTATAAAGAAGAGTTAGGTGAGAACTGCTTGCTTGGTGGTTCTTCTGTCTACGACGCTATTAAGCAGGGATATTTTAAAGGCCTGAGGAAGTAGATTCCATATATCATGTAAGTTCTTCATTAGAAAATATATCTTTATTTCCTATTGTACAACAGAACATAGAGAAAATTCGCTCGCGAGGTTATGTTGCTTAGCTTAAGTTTAAATTGCCAAAAAATGAAAACTTCATCATACTGAAGGAACTACTTTTTTGCTAGAAGGCAAAGCAGCAAGGAGCGAACCAAAAGCGATAAGAAAGGATCCAAGCCAGATTATAGACATTCCAGGTTTATAGTGCACTTTAGCTGCAATTTTGCTCTTACTCTTATCAATCTCTCCAATTACAACATAAATATCAGAAAATAAATTGTGGTAGATACTGCTTTCAACATTTTTCTGACCTTCCGCAAGGTAAAATCTATATTCAGGAGTTACTTCACCTAATATCTTATTATTCAGCAAATTCCTGATATCCATTGTACCCCTCACTGCATGGAAATTTTTTTCTTTTATTAGCTCAATATTTCGTAAAGTAACTTTAAATTTATTGACTGTTATGCTGTCTCCTATTCCCAAGTAGTTTTCTTTTTTCTCCTGCCAACCAACTGAATAAGATATACCAAGCACTAGAATTGCCACTCCAGCATGAGCAAGCATCATTGCATAGTAGGACTTAGAAACTCTTCTTGCTAATAAAATTGATTCACCAAATGCTACCTTAAATAAACAAATTCTTTTACTATATGCTTCTAAAACAAAGATTAATAATGCTATGGAGATGGTAATTGATAGCACAATCATTAGCTCCATGTGAAAGATAAACGGCAAAATAGCTGCAGCACTACAAAATGAAAATCTATATTCACGGAATATTGGCAATAGACTATTTCCCTGCCAACTGCAGTATTGCCCTATCATGGTGAGCACTAGAATAGCTAGTGCAATAGAGTTAAATAAAGAATTGTAATATGGTGCTCCAACTGAAATTAATTCACCGGTTAAATACTCAAGCACTGTAGGGTATAAAGTGCCAACGAACACGATGAAAAAGGCAGTGATGAATAATAAATTGTTCATCAGCATCATCGTAAGGCGTGAAAAGAATCTTCTACCCTCTGTCACTTGAGTAGCAGATTTCTTTTCAGATTCCAATATCGAATACTGGAAAGATGTGTGATTCTTTCTCGTAAACACTACAAATATTACTAAGCTACTGACTGTAATTACACCAAGTAGAGCTAATATATACAATCCATATCTTGGGTCATCTGCAAACGTGTGCACTGAGGTAAGTATTCCTGAGCGGACTAGAAATGTTCCAGTCACACTCAATATAAAAGTTGTGAGCGTAAGTAAAATAGCAACATTCCTTAAAGTATTGAAATTTCGTACAACGAGCAACAAATGTGTCAGCGCCACTGCAATTAGCCACGGCATCAAAGAAACGTTTTCCACTGGATCCCAAAACCAAAATCCACCCCAACCGAGTTCACGATATGCCCACCAGCTACCCAAGCTGATGCCCAAAGTGAGCAGCGACCAAGAAATAAGTACCCAAGGCCTGACAATTTTAGCCCAAACATTTCCTTCAGTATTTAAAATTAATCCAGCTATAGAGAGCGAAAAAGGAACGCTAAATCCAAGGTACCCCAAATATAATACCGATGGATGAATAGCAAGGCCTATATCCTGCAATATCGGATTAAAACCCAGTCCATCTGTTTCAATGCCTGGCATTTTAGTGAAGGGGCTGGATTCAAGTAAAGTGAACAGTAAAAAACAAAAGCAAATCAAGCCTTGGGTGATAAGAGATATTTTTTTTAATTTACTACCATTAGTTCGTTCTGGTGTCATTCCAGTGCTTGACACTGGAATCCAGTTTTTATTACACTGCCATTTGATGTACTCATTTGCAATTAAATTGTCTGGATCCCAGTGTCTGGGCACTGGGATGACAGAAGGTATATAAATATCCATTAGTAATAAATACATGACAAGCACTAAGGTCCAAAGCAACATAGACCCTTCTTTATTTCCCCAAACACCACAAATCTTATAGATCAAAGGTTTTGTTGTGTGTGAGTGGTAATATACGTTTTCAAGTGAGAAATCATTTTTAATGTGGCAGTAGATCAAAATAGCCATTGATGCTGACACACAAAAAAATATGGCAGAGGAGACGAATCGGTAAGAACTAAACGGTAGAAACAAATACGTTAAAGATAACAAACAGGCTACCAATAACAATATATTCCCAAATTCAGGCATAAGATTCATATAATGATATTACTAATAATAAATTGGGAGTTAAAGTTTTAATATAGGAACAAAGTTAATCTTCAATTATATTAATAGTAAGTAAAAATTAAGCATTAAGCTTTTATACTTTATATTATATAACATTAATATTGTGAGGTAATATTATGGGCACAACTAAGATTAGTGAATTTCTATTCAATATAAAAGGTAAAGTGGCAAAACAACATGCTGAACCAATAATTGAAAAAATCTCTATACTATTTTAGGATTCAAAGATGTAGAAGATTTAGAACATAAGACAAGTAAGTCCGTTAACAAAAAATTTGGCAGCTATTTATTGATTGCTTTACAAAGGAAATAGATTATGTAGCAACTAAGCAAGTTGTAAACGTTGTTTGTAATATTGCCAAAAGTGCCCAAGGCAATGCTTTTACTGAAGCTGAAAGCTTAATCTTAAACGAAAAACAAGATAATAAAAAGAGAGAAAGAGCGATTAAAAAAGCTACTAGTATTTTAAAAAAAATCAATCCAGAAAAAGCCTTCAATGAACTTTCAGTAATAAAAAAACAAGCCGAAGATTTTTTACAAACCGATTTTTATAAGGCGCAGAGCAAACCACTGCCAGGATTTGCTACATCTGGTGCGCAGCTTTTTGCGGAAACTTTGAAATATATAGAAACACTAGAAAAATTATCAGAAGTTAAAAAGGAAGATTTAACTAAGAGTTTCCTATTAAATTATATTAGTTCACTGAACAAAAAGTATCCTAAATCACAAGGTAAAAGGGAAGATGCTATACGAATACTATCAAGCGATGAGTTGAAGAATTTTTATAATAAAGGTGTAGAGGAAGGAATACTACAACCGCTGGTATCATATAAAGAATGCAGAAATCTGTATGATAAAATGAGCCAAACAAAGAATGAATGTATAATCAAAAAAGAAGAGCATGAGAAAGCAAGTAAGTCAATAACCAGTATAATTAGTGACATAAAAAAATGTAGAGAAGCATTCCTTAATTGCAAAAATTTTCAGAGCTCCTACATAAAGGAAAAAGCAGAACACCCATTTAGAGGCACCTCATGTCAAAAAATGATTGATATATATCAAGAGAGAATTGCTGGATATCAGGAAAAAATTCGTCAAAACCTAAACCAAATAAGAGCAATATTAAAAGATACGCCGCAAGATGTGAAGGAAATAATCAATTGTGTGCATGAAGCAGAGCAGTATGATGAAATTTTTGATTCGGCTTTAATTTGTTTACCGAACATACAGAATAAGCTAGATATTCAACCAGAAAATCCCCTAACAGAACTCAGAGCTTCACAAATTAACGTTGAAATTGAGCTAACTAGGCTCTGTGAACAAAATATTAGAGTAAGCATGTGAGTGCTTCAACAAAATTCAAAAAACCAATAAAGACCTCATAAGTCTTATCAAAACAGGAGATTTCTAATAGTGGCAAATACCATGTATTTCTTTCAATTTGCCACTATTACGCCACCTAAATCATACATTGTCTTCCAGAAGGAAAATTTTTGTTCCACTGGCAACCACCTCATGTATAGCTTTACTTCCATAATAAGAAAAATGGCAAAAGCAATTTTAGATCTACTCTAATAAAAGCCTATTTTCCTTGAAACTAAAATAGCTACTAAATGTGATAATAATATGATCTATTAATTCTATTCCTATGCTTTTGCAAGCTTCTGCAAGCTGTCTGGTGAGAAACATATCGCTACTTGAAGGCTGTATATCTCCACTTGGGTGATTGTGGGATATTACAATCGATGTTGAGCCAATCAAAAGAGCGCGTTTTATGATCTCTCTAACATAAAGAGGAGTTTGATCTATTGTACCAAAGTTTTGTAGATCTTCTGCTATTAGACGATATCTTTTATTCATATAGATAACGCGAAAATTTTCTTTATTAAGGCTTCCTATACTTGCTTTTAAATAATCAAGCAATTTTTCCCAATTATTGATTATAGGTAGGTCCTTTACTTCTTCTCGTGCAGAACGAACAAAAGCCTGTTTAACACAAAAGATAGCAGATATAGCTGCATTACTAACTCCTTCGATATTCTGCAGTGCTTCTAAATCGGCATTAAAAACCTTATTCAAACTGCCGAAAATTTCTATCAAATTCTTTGCTACTGGCTTTACATCAATTCTACTATATGCTGAATATAAAATGTGTTCTAAAATCTCATAATCAAGTAATGATTGTCCGTTATCTGAAATAATTCTCTCTCTTAGGCGCTTTCTATGACCTTTTTTGTAATCTTTCATTATTCATGAATTGCTTATCTCTTATAATAAGAAATTGAATTTTTAAGTAAAATATTTAATAAAACACATGAAGCATAATTGTAAATTTTTGAAGACAGCAAATGAAAGTAGCCCCTCTCTTGTCATCCCCTGCTCCCTCCTTCTTGTCATTCAAGTAGCCTCTATCCCAGTGCTCTTTCTATGTCATCCCGGTGCTTGACACAATGGGATCCAGCCTTTCTTACCAACAAAAACCTAGCATAACTTTTGTGCTCAAAAAATTTCCAGCATCAAGTGCTGGCCTGAAGCTTTAGCTGTAAATGTTAAGAAATTTACCAAGCGAAAAAAAAGGCAAAAAAACCCCGTGTAACGAGTTTTGACCCTATAATAATGTAAATTGGCGCTGTAATAATGCGCTAACACTTAAAATAAGCGCGTTTTGGCTGAATGTAGAAAAAATAAAAAAGACATGCAGCCGCTATAATTTTTATGTAATTTGCCAATAAATATCTGAGTTTTTACTGAATTTTTGTTGTTGAACCCGCGCGGATCGAAAACAAGGATAAATACTCTTATTGTCATAATAAGGGGGCTGGCGCAGTTTGTCAAGGAAGTTTTATGCGAGAGATCTATTGAAATGCTCGTGCAAAATCATACTATTAATTAGTACACTATAAATTTAAAATTATAAATATGTTAAGCAAATTAGTAACTTTGCTATTAATTTTTATATTTCCTTTTTACTCATACTCATATCAGTTTAGAACCAAAGCAAAGCAAGCAATTGTCTTAGATTTAGCTTCAGACTCGTTCATTTTTGAACACAATTCCAGGGAAAAAATGGCCCCATCTTCAATGAGCAAATTGATGACTTTATATGTAGCTTTTGATTATCTAAAAGCTGGAATAATAAAAATGGAAGATAAATTTCGAGTAAGTAGAAAAGCATGGGAAAGGAAAGGCTCTTCTATGTTTTTGAAAGAAGGTCAATTTGTTACGGTAAAAGAACTACTTGAAGGAGTTACAATTGCCTCAGGTAATGATGCATGCATAGCGCTAGCCGAGGGTATTGCAGGATCAGAGGAGAATTTTGTTGCTGAAATGAATGAAGTTGCACAAGATTTAAATCTTAATGATAGTCATTTTGTTAACTCAAGCGGGTGGCCAGATGAAAACCATTTTATGAGCGCAAAAGACTTGGTAACACTGGCAAAAAGGATTTTTACTGATTTTCCTGAATACTATGATCTATTCTCTGAACAATATTTGACATATAACGATATTGTACAAAAAAATAAAAATCTTTTACTTTTCCATGATATTGGAGTTGATGGTCTAAAGACAGGTCATACAAGTGCTGGTGGTTATGGCATTATAGCATCTGCAAAACGGAACGATAGAAGAATTTTTGCTGTCGTGAATGGTTTGGACACCGAGAAAGAGCGAATAGAGGAAGCAAAAAGACTAATACAATATTCCTTAAATCATTTTAATACCAAGAAAATATTTGCTAAGGATAGCGTAGTTGAAGAAATAAATATTGTTTATGGAAAAGATAAAAAAGTGCCCGTTACAGTTGCAAACGATGTTACCATAACTTATAACCGCAGATTACATGATAAAATTAAAGTGCGTATTGAGTATAAAGATATGGTACCCGCACCAATTAAAAAAGGTCAAGAAGTGGGCAAAATTTTTGTAGAAATACCTGGTACTGAGCAACAAACTATACCTGTTTATGCAGCAAATGATGTGCAGAAATTGAGCTATATAAAAAAAATTTTTAGAAAGTTGTTTTAATCAGCAAATGTAAGTTAAGGAGACCTGAAATACTAATCTACTTTCAACCTCTCAGCATGTAAACTGCGTGGTAAAGATTCCAACTCTTTTGCAGCAGTGAGTTCTTTATTTTTTGCATGTATACCAAGCTTATTGAATTCTCGGGCAGCAGGAAACACTCTTGCCTCAAGCGAACCAGCAGTTTTATTGTAATGATCAACAGCACTTTTTAAGCTTCTGCGTAAATTATCAAAATTTTCGCCCATTGTGCAGATTCGCTCATATAAAATATGGCCTAGTTCACTTATTTTCTTTGCATTTTCAGCTATCATCTCTTGCTTCCATCCATAGGCTACTGCCCTAAGTAGCGCGATTAAAGTGATTGGTGTTGCAATAATTACTTTTTTTTCTATTCCAATTTCTATCAAAGCTGGTTCACATTCTAGTGCTGCGCTGAAAACCCCTTCTCCTGTTAAAAAAAGCACCACAAACTCTGGCGTATTTTTAAATTGGTTCCAATATTCCTTTCTGCCTAGATCGTTTATATGTTTTTTTATCGCCAGAGAATGATTCTTCAACTTTTCCCTTTGTATCTGCAAATCATTTTGTGACATAGCATCCATATAAGAATCAAGTGGCACTTTAGCATCTATTATTATTTGCTTTCCTGATGGCATTTTTATTATTAAATCAGGACGTAACAAATTATCCTCATTTTTATCAACCACTGAAGCTTGAGTAAAAAAATCGCAATATTCAACCATTCCCGCCATTTCTACCACTCTTTTGAGCTGCATTTCACCCCACTTACCCCTAATGTGAGGTTTCCTCAGGGCGTTAGCAAGGTTAGAGGTTTGACTCATTAATGCTCCAATTTGCTCCCTTAAACCTTCATAGGCCCCTACCCTCTCCTTCTCTAGCTCACGTATTTCACTGTCGAATTTTTCTAATTTTTCTTTTATTGGAGTGATAACTTCGTTGATCGTTGCTTGCCTTTTTTTGAAGTCACTTTCTGTTTCTTTTAGCTTATTATCGATCACTTCTTTTGCTAAGTTCAGAAAATTATTATTGTTTACCTGAAGAGCATCAAGAGAAAGTGCTTTAAAAGTGTTCGTAAGCCTCTCCTCTGCTTTTGTTAGTAATTCTATTTCCTTTTTCTTTTCTTCACGCTCTTTTTGAAGAATTACTTCAAGTTCTGCGTTCCTCACTTTCAAATCAACTATTTCCTTATTTTTATCTACTAAAGACTGTTTTGCCTCTTGAAGTTCATGTTCTACTTTAAGTAAATTCTTCTCAAGATTCTCACTAAATTTTCTGTTCTTTCTTACAACAATATAGAGAAATAGTAGTAAAAAAAGGAAATTCAATACAAAAGCTATAGAATTGAAAAGCATCAGAACACAGAAAAAACCGCACTCACAATACTATCTAATTTTTTTATATATAAAAAAGAAAAAAAGAGCACCTGAAGAGATGCGCTTACTGAAGGGCTTGGTTTGCTAATTAATAACCGTTTTCTTCTACACTTGGATTAGTAACAGAATGTCTTTTTATTGAAAATCTTATGTAATAGTTATTTTTATAATATCAAATAGCACATATATTAACAACTCAATTTTACTCTCATTATTACAATACTTACATACCAGTTACTTCACTAAAAACTTAGCTTCAATCCGGCCAAAAGCACATATCCGGAGTTATTATCTTCCACTGCAAGCTCCTTAGTACTAAATCTTACAATATCAAAGTAATATGAAGTACCAACAGCTAATGGATATTCAAGACTGAAAGCCTGTGATGTTAATTCGTTTGTACCTTTGTCTGCAATATCCCTAACACTATTAAAATATGTTAAGCTCACTTTACGAGAATCAGAATGATAAGCAATACCTGCATTTACATAATGCATATTATTTGTTTCATGACTACGCTTCTCACCAGATTTACCACCATTCCCGTACGACAAAATGCAATCAAGTTCAAAAAGCTTTAGTTTCACACCAAAATTCCAGTGTAGTAATTGATTATGACACTGAAGATCGCTAGAATTTTTGTTTGTACAATCAGTTAAATTTTCCCTTGCAAATTCACCAGTCAAAGCAGTAGTAAAATTTATTTCATCTGATAGGGCATTTTTATAGGAAAGACCAGCGGCTATTAAATTATTATATTGTAAATTATTTTTACCTGGAACATAACTGAATCCAAGTTGAAAGTTATGAATTTCAGGAGAAATATAGTTTATCATTGGTTGTTTTAACTTCAGCTCTAGTCCATTATAGTCGCTGTAAACATTGGGTTTTACCCAAAATACCTTGTCCTTATCATACCCAGGGTCATCATCTTTTTTTCCATTACCGCGCAGATTTGCATAGTTTGTCCAATGACCATTTATTCCCCCAGCAGCTGTATAAATTTTTGAAGTGTTAATTAACATACTCTGACTAACTAAACTTCCTTTACCATATTCAAATGATCCAAACTCCTGATTCTTTATGATAAAATACCACTTCTCCATTTCTAACTTTTCTATGTCTAGTGCCTTTAAGTTTGCAATACCAGAAACTCCCGCCTTAACATCAAAACCCATTTTAGTATTTGGATAAACTTGCTGTAAATAAAGCAAGCGCAGGTCTGAATAGCTTGAGGTCTTGTCTTTTGTAGAGCTAAAAGAATCTCTGTTGAAAGCGTAGCAAAATCTTAAATCTATTTTTCCATCTAGTTCTGCATAAAATATCTCCTTATCTAGAATTACCCTAGCATTGACACTCCCTACCACGAATAATAATGAAAATAGTTTGATCAGTAACCTCATAGTTAAGCTTAAATTTTAAATATAAGCTTAATAGAAATAAAACAATTCTTATATTGTTTAGAACTTAGATACTACAAACCAATTAATGACAAAAGCGTTTAAGCATTCTTCACACTATGTTTTTGAATTATATTTCCATAAATAATTGATATACTTGGTAACTTTCGCTTTAGTAACTGCTTATTAATGGTAGAATATATACGACTAATTATTTTAGATGTGTTCTTTGCATCACAGTTAATCAAAATAAAAAGCACCTTATTCTCATCAATAAATCCTAGAAAATCATCACTACGGCAATTTTTATAAAATGCTCTGTGATCATACTCAATGCATCGTTTATCTCATTAAATTTATTATTGAAGCCTATTATTCCTATAACTGCATTAATTTGATATTCAAAGGCAAAATTCAATATGACATATAACTCCAAAATCGTTGAATCATTGTCTGGTATATCAAACAAGTTGTGTTTTTTATATTTCTTACCCATCAGATATTTATCCCTAAACATTGCTAGCTTATGAAACAGGCTAATGTCACGTATCAATAGCTCATAATTAATCTTGCTATTAGTAAATTGAGTTGTGCGAAAAACTTTTACCTTTGTTTTTATATCTTCTCCTTTAGCGTCGATTAAAGAAAAGCCTATCACTTTTGGCAATATATCGGGCAAATCGCGCCCATCTTCAGTATACTCCAAATAGCTTTTCATATCTTCAGCTGCTCTTTTACTTAAAATATTGATTAACGGCTTATTAAGTAAATTCTCTCCCTCACATTTTAATAAATTCCTTGCAGCTTGATTGAGTCCCAAGATTAATACGTTCTTTTTCTCATTATCCTGACAAACAGATATCACAGCATCATCTTTCCTTCTTTCAGTTATAAAATCTTCCATATCTTCTCACATATAACGTATTTATAAGTATAATAAGATTGTATTAAAATTCATTTACCCATTAATATACTTGATAAAGTATAGAAAAATCGTCATGTTGCTGCATGTTCTAAGTCATGATAAAGGAATCAAAATTACAAATATAATTTTGCTTATTCTCTTTATACCTTCACTACAACAACTTATTTTGCTGTATTGGATTAGATGGTTGAATATAACCTAAACTACTGTAACACGATTCTTCGTATGAAGGTAGTAGTTCCTCAAGCGGTGCTGAAGGTTGTACTTTTTCATAATTGTCAGAAGGAAAATTGTCTAATTCTTTATTATTAGTTGCCTTATCCATACATTTTATTGGTTGCTCTATATAGTCTTGTATTTCTTTTGTAAAGCTATGATTTAGATAACAACTTGTTAAGTAAGCTACACCTGCTACTGTTAGTGCTAATGCTACAAAAACTAAAGGTGAAGCTCCTATACACCTAAAAACCTTTACTTTATACATACTCATATGAGCAGGTGGGTCAATGGTTGTTGCCAAAAAAATAAAAAAACCAAGTGAAAAAAATATTAACACGCAAATTCCACCCAATGAACAAGATCCTAACGCTACTTCTTTTAATGATTCTTCGTTTTTCTTTTTATTATTAAGGCTTCGATACATTTTATTAACGTTAGTATTGCTAATATAATCTTCTAGTTCTTTTAAAATTTGAGTCTTTAACTCTTCAATCTCATTATCTATTAACGAATAGTTTTTTTATACCGCTGCTTCAATTGAACGTCTAATACTGATTTACCACCATTGAGAAGATTTAAAATGTCTTTTTTGCATAACTCAATCTCCTGAGAAATTTTAGAATCGTTTTGTCCTTTTATATCTTGATCCACTTTATCCTGTAGTTTTTGACCAAAATCTTTAAATACAGTTCTGCAAGAAAGGTATTTTAATATAATAGGTAAAGCTAGCTCATTTCCCTTACTAAGCAAAGATAAAAGCTTCAAAGCGAAAGAATTAGGTACTGCCTCTCTTGGTAGAATTAAAGTGAAATCTTCCAATACTTGGCAAACTAATTTTATTGAAGAATCTTTAAACCCTTTTGTACCAAATTTTAATGAAGCAAAAAATTCTTCTAATTCTTCAAAAGGACAACTATTTTCCTCTAATTTTACTTTTATAATATTGCTTAACATTGTAACTCCACTAACCGTTTTATACATGTAGCTTAACACTATTTTAATAATTTATTAAGAAAGTTTTATTATTAATTATAATATTTAATAAAATAAATAGACTCTTTTACATTTCATCTGCAAGAATCTTTTCCTTAGTTTGTAAATAAAGATTTTCTGAATCTAATTGCCGCAGGTTACGTTTAGTAATATAATCTCATATTAAATAAAACTTTACCTAAGTTTATGCCAGACTCTACGTTAGTTTTAACAACTATTCTTATATTCTTCATCTTTACGTTGTCACTTTTTTTTATAAAAAGGATATTTGGATCAACGAACAAGAAGATAATAAAATCCTTCAGAAAAATTGCTCAGCAGATTAATGCGCTAGAGCAAGAAATGCAGAGCTTATCTGATGAGGATCTTGCTAGTAAAACTGCGGAATTAAAACAAGAACTGAAAAATGGAAAAACACTAAATGACCTTCTCGTACCTGCATTTGCGGTTGTACGAGAAGCATCACGAAGATTCCTTAACATGAGGCATTTCGACGTTCAGCTAATTGGTGGCATGGTTCTCCATAATGGCATGATATCAGAAATGAAAACAGGAGAAGGAAAGACACTCGTCGCAACTTTAGCCGCATATCTAAATTCTTTAGAAGGAAAAGGTGTGCACGTCGTAACTGTTAACGACTATCTTGCAAAACGAGATACAGAGTGGATGAGTAAATTATATAATTCTCTTGGAGTTTCTGTTGCATTTATTACAAATAATTTGACAGACGACGAGAGAAAAAAGGCTTATAGCGCAGATATCGTATACTCAACAAATAATGAACTTGCCTTTGATTATCTACGAGATAATATGAAATTTTCTCAAGAAGATATGGTTCAGAGAGGCTTCAATTATGCAATAGTAGACGAAGTAGACTCCATACTGATTGATGAAGCGCGTACTCCGCTCATTATTTCTGGCCCACTTGAGGAAAATAATCAGATATATAAGCATATCAATAAAATAGTAATCAAATTAGTTGATTCTGACTATGAAGTCGATGAAAAGAGTAGAGCAGTGTTCCTCACTGAAAATGGCATTTCACGAGTGGAGGAATTACTAAAATCGTATAACCTCATTCCTGAAAATTCCTCGCTCTATGATACTAGCAATATTATACTGACTCATTATATAGATCAAGCACTTCGTGCACATAAGCTGTTTACTGCTGATAAAGATTATATAGTGAAAAACGGTAAGGTGGTAATTATTGATGAGTTTACTGGGCGCATGATGGAAGGTAGGAGATATTCTGATGGTCTTCACCAGGCACTGGAGGCAAAGGAGAATCTTGAAATTCAGCATGAAAGTCAAACTTTAGCATCAGTCACATTTCAGAACTACTTTCGTATGTACAACAAACTTTCTGGTATGACAGGAACAGCAGCAACAGAGGCAGAAGAATTTCGTGATATATATAGATTAAATGTAGTAAAAATTCCAACTAATGTGCCTGTTAAAAGAATAGATGTTGATGATGAAATTTATGGCACAGAAAAAGAAAAATTTAGTGCTGTATTGAAGTTTATAGCGGAATGTCACAAACGCCTTCAACCAGTGCTTGTTGGCACTGTGAGTATTGAAAATTCTGAAAAACTTTCCGATCTTTTGAAAAGCCATTCTCTTAAGCATTCAGTATTGAATGCTCGTTATCATGAACAAGAAGCGTATATAATAGCGCAAGCTGGAATACCAGGCAGCATTACTATAGCAACAAACATGGCAGGACGTGGAACTGATATTCAGCTTGGTGGAAATGTTGAAATGATTGCAAAAATAGAGCTCGAGAAAATAAAAAATGCTGATGAAAGAGAAAAAAAATATCAAGAAATAGTCAAAAGAGTAAAAAAAGATAAGGAAATTGCTATAAAAGCTGGTGGCTTATGTGTTATTGGAACCGAAAGGCATGAAAGCAGGAGAATAGATGATCAATTACGTGGACGTTCTGGCCGCCAAGGTGACCCTGGACTTTCTAAGTTCTTTCTATCACTTGAAGATGATTTAATGAGGATATTTGGTTCTGATAGAATGAGGAATTTTTTGCAAAAAGTGGGACTAAAGAACAACGAGGCTATTCATCATCCATGGATTAATAAAGCACTTGAAAAAGCACAGAAGAAAGTTGAAGTTAGAAATTATGATGTGCGGAAGTCTTTGCTAAAGTTTGATGATGTAATCAACAATCAACGTAAAGTTATTTTTAAGCAGAGAAATCATATTTTAAACAATGAAATCAATGATTTAGTTGAAGTATATAGTGAAGTAAATGAGGATATAATAGAAGGTATAGTACAAAGTGGTTATTACGAAGATTATGTTGAAGATATTGCAAAAGAATTCCACATAAGATACGGGATAACGCTTAATCTAGAAGAGTTTTTGAATAAACAAGAAGCCTTGGATTATATAAATGACAAGATACAAGAATTTTTTACTGAGAAAGAAAAATATTTCAATAGTCAACAAACTACAGATTTGTGGAATACGATAGTGAAACAAGTGATGATCATGACACTTGATCATTTATGGAGGGAGCACCTTTCGGTCTTAGAGAGCCTAAGACAAAGCATAAATTTGCGTGCCATGGGGCAAAAAGACCCACTGAATGAATTTAAACGCGAAGCTTTCTTAATGTTTGAGTCGATGCTTGAAAAGTGGGGGGAGCTTACCATTCACCGCCTAGCGCACTTTAAGTTGCTAGACAATCAAGAAATAGGCAATAGGTCACGCTCTACTAAAAATAGCAGACTTCCAAAAGTTTCAAGAAATGACAAGTGCCCTTGTAACTCTGGAAAAAAATACAAACACTGTCACGGTGCAGTTGCCGTAGTGAATTAGTTGTTGCAAGCACATTATAGCTGCTATAGCTAACCGAAGTAAGATTTGCCCGAGCACTGAAAAACAAAATCAATAGCCGAATTAATATTGGGCCAAAAGGTTTGTAGAGCCTTTCTTATGTCGTGCTTGATCAGAACTTCTCAATCGGATTTAAATCTGGCGAGTATGGAGGCAAGAACAAAATTTTACACCCAATATTTCTATCAAATTTTTCGTCCTTGCAGATTTATAAAAACTCGCATTGTCGAGAACAATAGTCTGTCCAGGTTTAAATACAGGGACAAGTACATTTTCTACATAAGCATCAAAAATCTCCCTGTTGCAGTAGCCATCAATTATCCATGATGCTTTAACTTTTCCTTCATTCAGTGCTCCAATTATGCTTACCCTCTTTCTTTTAAACCCTGGGCAAATAACCTCTTGCCTCTTTGAGACCACCCATATTCATAAAATTCATTGTCCTCTATTCCAGACTCATCTATGTATATCAAGTTTCCTTTATTTATTTCTTCTACTTTTTTTATGAACTCTTTGCGTTTCTCTTTATCTCTTTCTCGATAAAGAAAAGTTTTTTTTATATGTATAGTTTACTTTGCTAAGGTAGTTATATACTGTGCTTCTACACATATTACCAAATTCTTCAATTATCTTTTCAATTCTAATATCCTGATTTCCATTCAGAAATTTGATAAATCTATCCATATCTTTAATCTTATGGCCATATCCTTTGTGATAGCCTGAAGATGGTTTCTGTTTCTTTTTTCTTTTTCCTCCACAAATATATTGGTTTTATGCTCACTTTGAATATTTGACTGATTTTTTTATCGTCATTGTTTTTTTATCGACTCCTTTGAGAACACGTTCTTTCAGATCCTCACTATATGGACTTGGCATCTTCTTCTTTCTCATTACTTATTATACCATTCTAACCAATTTTGCCATATAGCTAAACCTTTCTTGGGTTAGCTATAGATGATAAAATATTTGATTCTAGTTCTTTATAGTCTACTAATCCGGTAGTTCTATTTGCTTGACTCATTTCAAACCTCCATTTTTTATATCAATTTATTACTTTTCTTTTCGGCTTGACACACTTTTTTGAACGTTCCCCACTTTTTCTATCACCTTTTCAAATTCTTCTACAGTTAAGCCTGTTATATTACGAAAATTTCTTGGGTGTTTCTTTATATTGTAGTAACTAAAGCTCATTTTTTTACCTTACTCTATCTGCTTATTCCTCTTCCATCATTTTATCATTACCTTTTGCAGCAGGTCTATTGATGCATGAGTCTGGAATCTAGGAATTCTGATTATATATTAAGTTAGTAAGTATAAAAGTTATGTAAAAATACAACGTTTTTAGTGAGATTACGGAAAGCCAGCGTCACACGCTGGAATGACATCTTTCTTGGTGGACTCAAATCATAATGTTTGTACGGTTGTGGATTTATAACTAAAGCAATCTAGAAAATTAATGATATTTTATTCCCCGGCAAACGCTCTATTTTATTTTCCGTCTCTAGTTCCAAAAGAGCCATTAGAGCTATGTTGGTAGAAAGTCCGCTTGCTAATATAAGTTCATCTATATCAACAGGTACAGAGTTAATATGATCAACTATAACAGATTTTGCCTGTTGTAATTTTTCTTGTTTTTGGTCAGCAACGGTATCAAATAGATTTTTTTGCTGAAGAGGTAAACTAAATCTCACGCTCTCTACTATATCATCAGCGGATTCAACAAGTTTAGCGCCGTTCTCAATTAAATAATTACTACCACTACAGCGTGAATTCTAAAGGGAAACCAGAAACTGCAAACACCTCTCTTCCTTGATTCAAAGCAAAATCTGCTGTGATGAGAGAACCAGACTTTTTTGATGCTTCAATTACCACAACACCGAGTGAAAGGCCAGATATAATTCAGTTTCTTTGGGGAAAATACTGAGGCTTTGGTTTAGTAGCAAATGGAAACTCGGTAATTACTAACCCGCCATTTTCAGTGATTCTTTTGTATAGATCAAAATTTTCTCTTGGGTATACTACGTCAATTCCGCTTGCTGTGACAGCAATGGTTCTCTAATTGCACATAAGTCAACAATAATTTTTACACAAATCAAAATAGCATATTTCCTCCGTAATCTTTAATAATTTTACATAGATTAAGTAGCATGCTTCCATGGTTCTCTCCGCGGTCTGATATGGCTAGTTTAATTTTAGCCAAGCCGCACTATACTTGTTAGGGCGGAAGTGGATGGCAACATGTTGTTTACGAAGTCTACGCTTCAACCATAGCTCTTGCTTATCCCTTCCATCGGCATTACTATCTTTACCTTCAATAAAATTATTGTCCTATACTCCTTTAGTGTTTATTGATAATAAAATTCTGTTTTATCAACCAACATTCTATGCATAATTACAGCTAGTTTTCTTGCTAATGCAACTACTGCTTTCTTTATACCCTTCTTTTTTGCAAGCTTTATTCCCCAGCTTTTTAATTTGAATTTTTTCTTGCTAACTGTCAGTATTGTATGCGCAGCTTCATACAACATATTTCTACATTCTACTGGTCCCATCTTTGATATGCTACCATGACGATTAACTTCTCCAGAAGCGTACTGTCTTGGCGTCAATCCCATATAGGCTCCGACTGTATCAGATGTTTCAAACCTATGTGGATTATCAATTGTAGCCTTATACGTCATTGCTACTATAATACCAACTCCTGGAACAGTAGTTAATAATTTGCAAACTTCGTCTTTCTTGCCTTTCTCTGACAATATTTTATCAAGCTTTTTTATTGATTCTTCTATTATTTCCAAACTACAAACTAATGCTTCAATTGAATCCTTACTGACTTTATCTAGATCTTTTATTGCTTCTTGCACTTTTATGGATTCGTATTCTCTGCTTTGACTAAGCAGAAACTCAGCTATTGCACTGCTCTCACTTGCAACAACTTCTTCTTTAACAATTTTTCCTTTCTCATCAACGATACTAATAAAAGTTTCTTTGAGTGAGATATCTAACCCGCTATAATATTTCATGAGACTACTCCTACTGTAAAAGTTTAAATTATTTTTGAAGAACCAATTCATTGAATTTGTTACTTCGTGCTAAAATAATGGAGTATGTCTCTCCATCATTCAATCGCAATTACAGTATGTTGTTTGTTTTCACCTGCTAAAGATTGTGCTTGTGCTCCATCTACACTTGTTGAATGTTGCTTCAATATGTGATTTAGATATTCTCGTACTTCATCAGTGTATTTAATGCTCTTGTAGCTTAAACTTCTTATCAACACCTTGCCTAAATGAAAAATATTTCCTCTTTCTTGGAGAAATTTGTTATATTCATTGCAGTTACTGACTTTCATTTGCTGTGGCATATTTTTTCTTCAATGGTTAAATGGCTATTCTATAATGAATTTTGTCAGTAACTGCCAGTTCTTTTCTCTTGAGTGATGCAACAAAGCCATCCCAGTGTCAAGCACTGGAATGACACCCATTTCTTTCTAGTGTCCCCTTTCTTGTCATTCAAGTATCCTTTTCTTATCATCCGAGTAGCTAAAACTATGATCCATGTTCATTTTCTGGATTCCAGTCTGGAATGACATTGTTTTAACATTGTACCATATTACAATGTTCATACAGTTGTGATTGGTATGACAAGATAAGAGGTGCTAGAATAATGGAACCGAAGTCATACATAGAAAATAGGTTAGGTATTTTTCAACTTTTGCTATATACTCAAGTAAAAATCTCTCTTTTACAGATGGATACAGTAAAGTTTGTTTTATTACTGCCAACAATACTACTCATACTAGTTGCTGGTGTTTACCTATCGGTTAAACTAAAATGGTTGCAGATATTTAGACTACCGTATGCCCTTTCACTTATTGGAGCTAAAAGAGGAGAAAATAAATTTTCTTCTATAGCTGCTCTGTTTACAATCTTAGGGGGAAATTTAGGAGTAGGAAATATTTCAGGAACTGCTGTTGCTCTAAAAACCGGAGGACCGGGATCCATTTTATGGATGGCAATCATTATTGTTGTTACTTCTGTGATAAAATATGTTACTTGTTACCTAAGTATAAAAACCAGAAAAGAAAAAAATGGACGGTTTATAGGTGGACCTGTAGCCTACATGAATGACTCATTTAACTCTAGCAAAGCTACAATTGTGTTTCTAATTGTTATGGTAATAGTTTCAATAACAGTTGGTAATCTTGTTCAGGTAAATTCTCTATCAATACCACTCAGCATGGTAGATGTACCTGTAGTTATTGGCGGCACTGTAATGGCCATAATATTTTTTGTTGTTGCAGCTCTCAGCTTAAAAAAAATTAAAATTTTTATATCGGCTATGATACCGATAATGACGGTGAGTTACCTTACACTTTGCGGTATAATATTATTTAAGTTTAGTGAAAATATCCTTCCTTCTCTAAAATTAATAACAAGCAGTTTTTTTACAACTAGTAGCTTTAACTCTGGTTTATCTTTAGGTTTAATTTTAGAAATGTTGACTATTATTCAAGTTGGAACTTTGCGAGGTATTTTTGCAACAGATATAGGACTTGGCCTCGAAGGAATTGTACACTCCTCGATTACTCCTAAAAAAAATAACAATAAATTTATCATTGAACAGAGTCTAATCACAATAATATCTCCTTTTATAGTTGCACTCATAGTATTCATTACAACAATGGTACTGCTTGTCACAGATTCTTGGATTACTGATTTAGAGAGCACTAACATGTGCATATTTGCTTTTAGAAAAGCTATGAATTGGCCCTATATTGACTATTTTATTATGACCATAATGTTTTGCTTTGCATTTACTACTATTTTTACTTGGTTTTTTTGTTCAAAACAAACAATACGCTATGTATCTATGGATAATAAATACACCAAAATCTGGACTGTAGTTTTTACCTTAATCATTCCATTTGGTGCAATTGGTGGAGTTAAGTTACTCTGGGATATAGCTGATATCTCGATTGCTGCTTTGCTTTTTATTAACATACTTGCTATACTCAAGCTCACTTCTCAAGATCCAGAAGTATTTACTATGAGTAGCAAATACTTGAAGTTGCAAAAACAGAGCTAAAGCAATATTTTAAGTTGTCATCCCAGTCTGGAATCCAGCCTTTCATGAACTTCATCAAAAATGTTATGTTTTAACATAATAATTTTATGCTCACTAACTGAGTGCGACTTGATCCCAGTGTCAGCTACTAGAATGACATACTTTTTGGTGAAAATTACTCTTATATTATAACGTTTGTAGTTATGAATTTGACTATAGGATCAAGTCTAGAAAAATCTAGATTCCAGACTGGAATGACAACTTAAATTGCTTGATGTGAACATAAAATAGCTCATGTCATCACGTTAGCAATACAACTTCTTTAATAAAAACTAAATCAATTCCCGTAATAATTGTACTAGCTAAGGCTAAAAGGCAGAGGGTTATTAGTGAGGGAAAATATGAATACTCAAAGCACACAACAATATCATGAATTCATTCGAGGATTTTTTACTTTATTCGATGAAATAAAAAAGGAAGACGACCCAATTTATAATTCCAGAGTTGGTTTTAATGCAGTAAAGTTTATAATAAAGCACCCCATCTGGAATTTGGAGATAGATGAAGACAAAAATAAAGCTTATGAAGTTATTCTTCCAGAGCAGAACAAGATAAAGAAAGCCGAACAAAAGCTTGAAAGTGAAGTTAAAGCAAGGTTAAAAGAGTATGTTGATGATATCGCAGGAGTTTCAATATATGGCGATCACGCAAGTATTACACTGGGAGATGACAAAAAAGAGTTTAAAATCAGCGAGTTTTTAAATAGTGACTTTTGTCAGAAGAAAGGAATTTCGGGATTTTCAACGCTGCATAGTGATGGAAAGAGCGGAATGCACGGTTTTGTTGCCGAAGAAGGAGAGAAAAGAATAAGGCATTATGTTGTAACCGATGATTCATATGAAATGACTTTGAATTGGCATGACAAAAATGGAAAAAAATGTACTATCAAAATCAAGATTGATAAAGATGGTGTAGATCTAACTGAACGTAATGGTGTTACTGAGGAACAATTAAAAGCAAACACAGATGTAAAAATAGGTGGCTTATTCCTATATCAAATACAATTCAAGGAGAAAGGACAAGAACAAGAGAAACAACAATCATCTGAAACTTTCATAGAAAGTGATATTAGTAAAGGTATTGGCGTTCAAGCTACTCAAGATCAAGAAGTTGAGTTTAAGCATGTAACGACTAGCACTACAAATTCTAATAACGCATCTGCTAAAAAGATTCCACCGTCACTTCCACCTAGAGCTAGTTCATTACCTAATAATCAGAAAAAAGATGAGCCAATACGGATTAATAGTAGAAATAACTACAATTCTCCATATTCTGATGCTTCTTCAAGCAGTACTATTTTCACCAAGTCTGTAATCTACAATCAAGATAATACACAAGAGGATGAACGGTATGACAATCCTACATTTGCTACATTTGGACATGCTGTACCTGGAAGCCGAAAATCAGATGAAAGTGAGCAAATATCTAATAATCGGCAAAAAGGTGCAATTTTTGATCCTACAACTACTGAAAGCGCTGCACCAGTACAAGACGTTGCATTCAAAAAAGTTAAAGATGCATTTAAGTATGAAAACGCTAAAGAATCACGCAATACTGGAAATAAGCAACCACTAAATGATGTAGCTTCGATTCTTGCATGGAAAGCAAAAAATGAGTTATTACGTAGTGAAAGTGAGTATGATGAAGAATTTTCTGACTTCGAAGATGGTTGGAGCGATAACGAAGATGAGTATATAACGCTTTCAAATCCTCAATCAGATTATAAACAAGAAAAAGATTATCTTAGCACTAAGGAAAACGAAGAAAGAGGAAACGATAAACAAAAAGAAACCGAAGATAAATTACAAGAAAATGAATCTCTAGAATACAGCTCAACAGACATAAAAACAAACGATTCGGGCTATTCATCTCCAACTCACTCTAATCATGACAAATCTCGAGTAAATTCTGGACAGTTAAAAGCGAGCCTAATGAATGTTGAACAAAGAGATGATACCCTACTTGCGGAATTTACCAGTAAGTTGGATAAAGAAACTCAGAAATTCCTGCTAAAACCAGTAAATCAAAAGAAAATGAGTGGGCAAACAAAAGAACATTTATTAGCAGCTGGATTGCTAAAAGACAATGCAGCGGAGAAAGAAATAAACGACTCAGGTTACTCATCTCCAACTTACACTAGCCACTATAATTTTCAGGTCAATTCTGAGCAATTAGAGAAGAGATTAGAAACCATTGAACCAAAAGATACATTGGAAAAATTGAATAAAGGATTGAGAGAACCTTCACACCAGGCTACTAAAGATTTATTCTCAGAAAGTATGTTGAAAGAAATAAAAGAAGGTAAAAAATATGACCCTGTACGTAAGTTATTAGAAAGAAAAGTGGCAGAACAAGAAGCAGAACAAGAAAATGATAATACTAATCTGACTATAGACAAAAATAGCGAACTATATAAATTGCTAGAAAAAGATGCAGCACAACTGAAAGCTGGAATAGTAGAAGAGGAAAGAAAAGATACTTTAACAGAACGCAATGATAGTCCTGATCGCAATAGAATTGCATTAGCAAATAGAAATAGAATCTGGGCTAAACTTATTGCTGAAGAAAAACAAAAAAAGGACACTGGTATTAGTATAGGTTGAAGTGTAATAGTCTAGACTTGATCTGACAAGCAAACAAAGTAAGATAAAAATATAGACAAGTTTTAAAGGAGTGTCAGATATGAATACAACACAAGAAAAAATACTAAAACCAAAGTTGGGATTGCTAGAACTTGCAAAGCAATTAGGAAATGTATCACAGGCGTGTAAAGTAATGGGATATTCAAGGGATACATTTACCGCTTCAAAGAACTGTATGAAACAGGAGGAGAAGAGGCTTTACACGAGATAAGCAAAAGCAAGCCATTGTATGCAAATAGAGTGTCGGAGGATATAGAAAAAGCAGTAGTTGAAATAGCAATAGAGTTTCCAGCATACGGACAAGAAAGAGCAGCAAACGAACTGAAAAAGAGAGGAATTCTCATCTCTGCAAGTGGAATAAGATCAGTGTGGCAAAGAAACGATCTTGAAAATTTTAAAAAGAGGTTAAAGGCATTAGAAGCAAAAGTAGCTCAGGATGGTATCATTTTAACAGAAGAACAGATAACAGCTCTAGAAAAGGCTAAGGAAGAAAAAGAGGCCCATGGAGAAATTGAAACAGAGCATCCAGGATACTTAGGTAGCCAAGACAGTTATTATGTTGGTAATATCAAAGGTATTGGACGAATTTACCAGCAAACCTTTGTTGATACCTATTCCAGAGTTGCTTTTGCTAAGCTTT